>NZ_JALFGV010000025.1:0-13501 GCF_022777125.1 Lawsonibacter sp. | reverse complement strand
CACGATACACACCAGGATGAACAGGAACACCACGGTATAGGAACCGGTGCTGTCGTAAATAAGTCCATAGATGGTCGTCGTCAGGGCGCAGGCCGTCAGATAGGCGGTGTAGAGGTTGGAAAAAATGGTGTTATAGCATCGGTGACCGAAGGCCTCCCGCACCAGGATAGGCCCTTCCACGACCCCCAGCGCGCGCCCGCCGCCCAGCATCAGCGCAAAGACTCCGGTCAGGATCACGCTTCCGCTGCCGGTCAGCAGCAGTCCCACGGCGCCTACGCCGATGATCGTAAGAAACAGCTCCATCGTCCGCCGGATCCCCCAGCGGACGCTGAGCGCTCCCAGCAGGAACTGCGTCAGCGCGGCCCCCATCTGATAGCAGGCATTGAGTCCGCCCACTGCCATCTCGCCGTATCCCTTGGCACGAAGCATGGCGGGCACATGGGTATAGGCCCCCGATACCAGCGAGACCGCGATGAACATGCCGATGATGAGGTAAAAGACCGGCATGTGGGCCGCTTGGTCCGGTGTGACCCCGGCATCCATGGGCAGCGGGACGCTCTCCCGCCGCCCCGCCCGTACCGTTTTTTTTCCCGTACAGGGCTCCAGCCCCAGCTCCCCGGGCCGGAAGCGGATCAGGAACACCCCGGCGGGCAGCATGACCAACAGGGCGACGGCGGCAATCAGCAGATACCCCGCCTGCCAGCCGCGGCATTGGATGACCCGGGCCAGCACCGGCGAGAAGACGATGCCGCCCAGCCCACCGCAGGCGGTGGCCAGACCGATGTAGCCTCCCGGAGCGGTGAACCACTCGCTGATGACCAGCGGCACCAGGGTGTAGATGCCAAGCCCCGCCGCAAAGCCCAGCAGGGCGGCGCTGAGCATAAAGTGCCAAAACACCGTGGAGCGCGCCGTCAGGACCGCCGCGCCCGCCAATCCCAGGCACACCAGAGCCAGATACTTGCGCAGGTCGTACCGGGGCATGAGCCGTCCGGCCAGAACCGTGCCCGCCATACCGCACAACGTGCGCACCGTATGGGTCAGGGATATCTCTGTGATGGAAATATTTTGAGCGACGCTGACTGGAGAGAGAAACAGGCCGAAGCAATTGATAATCAGGCCGTAGCCGGCAAAATTGAACAGGCATACCCCCAGGAAAACCGCCGTTGCCCGGCGGCGGCTGGCCTGCTGCCGGTTCACAGCCAGTGTTTCTGCACTCATCCGGCGAAGTCCATGACAGTCAGATCCTCCGCCCGGTCCGGCTTGTCATGGTTTTCCGCAAAGATCTGCGGCAGATATTTGGCCAGGCGGTAATACTCCTGGGGCGAGTGGCGGGACAGCCCCTGTACCCGCCGGGGGTCCACGGCGAAGTCGGTGCGCACAGGCTGCTTGTTGACGATCATCCAGCCCAGCCAAAAACGGGTGCGCAGTTCGATCCCGCCCTCCACCGCGCGGGCAAAATGGATGAAGGTGGTCCGGGGGATGTCCCAGTCGGGCGGCCCGCTGTGGGCACAGATGGCCGTCACCGGCTGGGCGTTGAAGCGCTCCATATCGAATCCAAAGGACTCCGGGGAGCGGAAGGAGATGCGCAGGGCCGAGGTGCCCTCCCCCACGTTCTCCAACACGAAATCGCTGGTGTTCCAATTGCGCTCCCGCCAGCTCAGCGCTGGGTCCAGGCGGCGCTGCCGGTGGTCCGGACTGACCCGGGCCAGATAATGGTCGTTGGGGTCCCAGATCTGATAGCGCAGGCTCTCCAGTCCATGCCAGGCGAACCACCACTCGATCATCTCCAGCGTGACGCCGGGCATTCGGGTCAGGGAAGCGATGTATCCGCTGCCGTCCGGCATAACGCACCAGCCCACCTCCCTGGGCAGGTAGCCGGGGTTCAGCAGGTCGTTCCTCTCTTGGATGGGCAGGGCCAGCGCGGGGTCCATGGGCCGGGCCATCTGCTCCAGAATATCTTCGGGCACGGGGGGATATGGTTCATCAAAATATTTGGCGTAGGGCTTGCGCCGCTCCGCCTCGGAAAGGGGTTGTCTCATGGTATGACCTCCGAGCGTTGGATTTTTTGTTGGGGGAACTTCGGTTGCAAACATACCATACCCCAAGCCGGCCGGAAAGTAAAATATCCCCTTTTCATGGCCGTTATAACTTTCCCTCATGGGCCTGCTCCTGTGCGAACTCCACGAACCGCGCCGCCGCAGTACTTCGGTCCGCTCCGGCACGGGTAATGAGCGCGATGTCGATATCTACGATACCGTCCAGCAGCGCCGCGCAGGAGAGGCGGGAGTCGTGCTCAAAACGGTAGCGCCCGCCGGCGATCACGGCGATCCCCTGACCGTCGGCCACCAATTCGGCGATGAAGTCCGATCGATTGGCCACGATCTTCACCCGGGGCGCAAACCCCGCCATTGCGCAGCTCTGCCGGGTCATACGGGTCATGACGAATTCCTCGTTGAGCAGGATGAACTGTTCCTCCCGCAGCTGGGCAAAGCGCACCCCTTCCCTTCCCGCCAGCGGATGCGCCCGCGGCAGAAGCAGGAAAAACTGGTCCCGCATGATCACCGTAGCCTCCAGGCCCGGCTCCGGTTCCGGCGGGATCAGCGTGGCCCCGATGTCCAGCCGCCCGGCCAGCACTTCCTCCCGGATATGGGCCGAACCATGACCGGAGACCACCAGCTCCATTTCCGGAAAGGCACGGGAAAAATCGGCGGTCAGGCGATAAAACAGGATCTGTCCCAGCCCGTACGGAATCCCGAAGTGCAGCCGGCCCCGGTTGCGGCTGTTAGCCTCGTCCACCGCCCCCAGCAGGTCGTTGTATTCCCGGATCAGCTGCTGTCCCCGTTCAAAAAGCACCCGTCCCACATCGGTCGGCTCACTGCGCTTGTCCCCCTGGACAAGCAGCTTGGCCCCCAGCTCCTCCTCCAGATGCTTGACCGCCTTGCTCAGGGCGGGCTGGGAGAGATAGAGCTGCTTGGCCGCAGCGGAATAGGTGCCGCTTTTGACGATCTGAATAAAATACATCAGCTGTCTGATTTCCATCAAACCTACGCCTCCCGTTCCCTTGTTTTTGTTATTCTACCACAAATGCGGCCGGTCTGGAAAGACCTGCACACACTTCAGCGGTATCTCCCCCAATCCCCTGCGGCCCAAGGACTATAACCTTTCGTTCTGACGGATATGAATCATCGGTATAAGCAAAATGTCCTTTGGGGGTTGACCTTTTACAGGATTTCCTGCTATTCTTACCCTGCGTTGAGGGACGCGGCTGCAAAACAGACTGCCGGCGGGTGCATTGAGAGAACCCACCGGCAGGATATGCTGAGGAGGAAATCGTCTTGACGGAACAAAACACAGCGACTGCCAGCAAGCAGAACAACAAAGCCAACAGTTTCGGCGGCTGGGGCTGGAGCATGATCTTCATGTGCATGATCGCCTATTTTATCGGCGGCGGCATCAACACAGACGGCCTGAACATCTTTGTAGGCGCTTTGAGCGGCGCCCGCGGCTGGGACCGGGCCGCCATGCTCTCCTGGTCCACCTACGGCGGCTGGATCGCCATCCTCTTTACCTTTATCTTCGGCCATATCATCGTGAAAAAGGGCGCTAAGGTAGTCTTTGTCGGTACGCTGTTCCTCACTGCCATTGCCATTTACTTCTACGGTCATACGCAAAATTTTGCCGTCTACGCTATTTCGGTCGCCGCCTGCTCCATCCTGAGCGCGGGCTACTCCCTGACCGCGCCCAACACCATTCAGGCCAACTGGTTCCCCCGCAAAAAGGGCCTGGCCCTGGGCTGGTCTACCATCGGCTATCCGCTTTGCACCATGATCTTTCCCTTTGTCACCAACTTCCTGATGGGGAACTTCGGCGTAGAGTCCATGTTTACCGCCATCGCGGTTTTTGTACTGATCTTTGCCGTCATCTCCATCTTCTGGTGCAAAAACACCCCGGAAGAGGTGGGCTGCGCCCCCGACAACGACCCGCTGAGCGCCGAGGAAATCAAGGCCAGTCAGGCCGCCGCCAGAGCCTACAAGAGTCCCTGGACCATGAAGCGGCTGCTCAAAACGCCCCAGACCTGGCTGATCGGCATCGGCATGGGTCTTCTTTGGATGGTCACCGTCGCCATCGTCAGTCAGCTGGTCTCCCGCCTGATGGGCGCGGGCTATGAGCGCACCGCCGCCGTCGGCATGCTCTCCGTCATGGGCTTCTTCGGCATCTTCGGCTCCTACATCTGGGGCTTCATCGACCTGAAGATCGGGACCAGGAAGGCGACCTATATCTACGCCGCCTGGTATGCCGTGGCCCTGCTGCTGCTCATCTTCATGGCGAACACCGTTACGATTTATCTTGGGGTCTTCATGGTAGGCATCTCCGTGGGCGGCATCTGCAATCTGATCCCCTCCATGATCGGCTCGGTCTTCGGCCGCTACGACTTTGCCGCCGCCAGCCGCTTTATCTCCGCCGTCACCAAGGGCATCTGCGCCTGCGCCTATCTGTATAACGCACAAAGCCTCAAGCTCACCGGCAGCCTGACGGCCGGGTATGTGGGGCTCATCGTTCTCTGCGGTGTGGCCGCCCTGCTGGTCTTCCTCATCAAGCCCGTTGTAAAGCCTCAGAACTGAATTTTCTTCCAAAAGGGCCCCGTTCTCCAAGTGGAGAACGGGGCCCTCCGTCTGTTGTCAGCGGTCCACCAGGGGAATCTCCGTCCGGTCGGTCTCCTCCAGGTGGTTCAGGTAATAGTTCGTCTCTCTGGCGGTCACACCGGATAGGAGCAGTACGGCGATCAGGTTTGGAATGGCCATCAATGCGTTGAGGATGTCCGCGATGGTCCACACTAGGTCCAGCGCCAGCACCGGGCCGACTACCACCACGGCCACAAACAAAAGCTTATAGGGCAGCAGCGCCTTCTTTCCCCACAGGTACTGGGCGCAGCGCTCTCCATAGTAGGACCAGCCCAGGATGGTGGACCAGGCAAAGGTAATGATGCCCACCACCAGAATGATGGGTCCCAGCACAGGGATCTGACTGAAGGCCGCGGTGGTGAGCTGGCCGCCGTCAGCGATGGTGTCCATATTGATCTCCGGATTTTTCATGATCGTGGAGACCAGCACCAGGCCGGTCATAAGACAGACCACCACCGTATCCCAAAAGGTTCCGGTGGCGGAGACCAGGGCCTGCCACACCGGGTTGCGGGTCTGGGCGGCGGAGGCCACCAGCGGAGCCGACCCCATGCCGGACTCGTTGGAAAAGAGTCCCCGGGCCACGCCGAAGCGCAGGGCATAGTTGATGCCCAGGATAATGACGCATCCCAGCACATAGAATACCGCCATCAGGGGCACCAGCTTCTCGCATACACGGGCAATGGACTGGATGCCGCCGATGATGACGATACCGGTAAGGATCCCCCCCACGACGCCCACCGCGATGGGCGGGATATTCAGGGGGACGTTGTTTTCGATGACCTCCGCGATGGCGTTGATCTGGGTGCCGCAGCCGATGCCGAAAGAGGCCAGCGCGGCCAGCGCGGCGAACAGCACCCCAAGCCACTTCATATTCAGCCCGCGTTCCAGGGCATACATGGCGCCGCCCTGCATCTTGCCGTCCGGAGTGCGTACCCGGTATTTGACGGCGATGAAGGATTCGGCGTATTTGGTAGCGATGCCGAACACCCCCGCGATCCAGCACCAGAACACCGCGCCCGGCCCGCCCAGAAAGATAGCGGTGCCCACGCCGATGATGTTGCCGGTGCCGATGGTGGAGGCCAGGGCGGTGGTGAGGGCCTGGAACTGGCTCACATCGCCGGGGGAATCCGGGTCCTTCGTCACGGACAGCTTGATGCCGGTAAGGGTTTTGCGCTGGATGAACCCGGTGCGCAACGTCATAAACAGGTGGGTCCCCAGCAGCAGGACGATCATGGGGATCCCCCATACGAAATCATCCAGCCAGGTCATGATCTGTGAAAACTGCTCCATTGCTTCTGTCTTCCTCTCTCTGATTCGTCCGGGGAATGCGCGCCCTCCGAAAGCTGCCGGAGAAACCGGTCGATGATCCGGTTCATCGCTTCCGGCTGGTCCACGTTGGCGTTATGCGCCGCGCCCGGAATGAGGAACAAGGGGTGGCCTTCCGCCCGGTGCCACGCTTCGTTATAGGCCCTGACCTTTCCCGTCCGGTCGTGCTCCCCCACGGTCAGCCAGATCGGCCCGCAGGGGGATGTATCCCGTATCTCGGGGATGAACCCGGCAAAACCAAGGTACATTAGCCGGCACAGCTCGTCCTTGGAGTATCCCTGGAGCATTTGGAGCATATTCTCCCTGCCCCGCCGGGTCCTGCCGCACATGCGCGCCATGGAAGCGCGCAGCAGCCTGTCCGGAAAAAGCCGAAACATCCATCGTGTCTGCTTCAGCCAGAAAAGGTCGGACGGGCTGTAATACCGGCTTCCATACGGACAGGTACCGATTGTGATCAGCCCCTTGACCCGTTCGGGTGCGCAGGCGAGCAGCGACTGAGCCACAAATCCGCCCGCCGACTGCCCGATCAGCACTGCCGTCCCGATTTCTTCCCGGTCCAGGATCGTTTGAAGCTCTTCCGCCAAATGTCCGTAGGAAAAGTCCTGGTAGGGCCTTGACTTCCCGTGGGCCGGCGCGTCCCACGTGAGCACGGTATGTCTGCCTGAAAAGTGTTGGATCTGGCCGTCAAACAGGCGGTGATCCGCCGTCAGACCCGGCAGGAAAACCAAGTTCTCCCTCTCCGGGCGCACGCATTTTTCGATCCAGTAATAGGTCCTGCCCCGTTCCGATACGACCGACCGCTCTTCCATTTCCCACGCCGTCCCCCTTCCGTCCGCTATTGTCCGCTTTGCTCCATTCACTTTTTCAGCTGTCCGGCCATGGCGGAGCTGCCGCGCTCCTCCTGCCGTCCCTGCTGCTCCAGGTAGCGGCGTACGGCTTTCTTGCCCGCGGACCGGTTCTCCCGGCGCTTCTTGAAGTCAGAACGCTTCTCCCGGTAGCCGCATACGCAGGCGAACATCTGCTTTTCTCCCTCGCCCGCCAGGCGGGCGGCAAATCGCCGCGTTTCCCCTGCAAAAACGCTCTCCCGCTCCTCCACTAAAACCGCTTCCATACAAAATATGGGCGATTGCGAAAAGCAAAGGAAACAGTAGCACACCTAATGAAATGTTCCGAAGAATCAAAGCGCAAAAATGTGTGTAAAAAGTTCCGGAGCAGGCATTGGAAAAGGGTACCCTTTCCGTAAAAATCACTCGTTTCTGCCTGCGGCAGATAAAGAAATGTATTCTTTAAATATTCCCTCTTGACGCATGCCCAATTTTCGGCAAAGCCGCTGAGAACTTGTATGATAGTCTTCAACATAAGCATCGATGCGCCGGGCATGCATTTGTTTGAACAGGAAATCCATATCTGCTTTTGCAGCCTCATAAGCATAACCCGGCCCGCAGTAATCAGAACGGAAATTCCAGCACACGCTGAAGGCATCCTTTTCCCGCCGGCCAAACACGGTACCTATAAATGCATCTGTTTCCTTCAAACATACCGCCAGTTCCGAATCATCCTTTTGACTCTGTTTCTTTTGGATCTCATCGCCCGCTTCTTCAATACTATCCAGCTTTTCGCCAACAAAACAATGTACTTTAGGATGTGCAAAGAGCTGGAAATATGCTTCGGCATCCTGTTCACAAAATGGCCTGATAACCAATCGGTCGGTATAGAGCTTGATCGCTCCCATTTTTGTTTTCTCCAAATCCGGATTCATCAACGTCTTCGATATCCCTATCATATTGCTTGAATCTGAATCCTTTTGCCCTTTTCCCGCCTTTTATGGAATAGCACCGTCACCCACTCTTGCCAATAGTCAGATAGCTCTTTGCGTTATTTTCTATGATACGGAAAAGCGAACGTGTTGGCAATACGAAAGATACGCGCCCATACCGTTTCCCCCGGGGCATGCCCCGCATACAAAGCCCGCGGCGCCCTGAGACCGCTGACCACCGCAGGCTTTTAGCCTGCGGCGGTCAGCTTCGGTCCGATCCGACGCAGGGCGGACGCCCGCTACAGCGCGATGCTCCAATTCCCCAGGGCATCCAGGATGGGGATCAGCTGCTCACAGCGGCGCGTGGCCTGGTACTCCACCCGCACAGGCACTTCAAGATACTCCCGGCGAAGAATGAGCCCGTCGCTTTCCAGCTCACGCAAGGCGTTGGCCAATACGGTATTGGACACGCCGTCCAGGCTCTTTTTCAGACGGTTATAGCGCGTAGGTCCGTTGTTGTGGAGCGAGCAGAGGATCTGCATCTTCCATTTCCCCCCAATGAGCTCCAAGGCCCGGTTCAGGGGACAGGCATCCATACAGGGGCAATTCTCATGGGTCGGCTCCAAGGTCAGTTCCTCCTTACCTGGTACGGAATTTCTGCGTTCTTGTCAGAATCACCTGTCGGTACTATAATCATACCAGGTAGCAAGAAAAAAGAAAAGTCTTTTTCAGGAGGAATCGTCATGCCGCCTTATCTCCAGGGCCTGGCCATCGGACTGGCCTACGTGGCCCCCATTGGGATGCAGAATCTGTTTGTCATCAACTCCGCCCTGACCCAGCCCCGACGGCGGGCCTTGCTCACCGCCCTGATCGTGGTGTTTTTTGATGTGACTCTGGCGCTGGCCTGCTTTTTCGGCATCGGCGCGCTGATGGAGCGCTTTACCTGGCTGCAGCTTATCATCCTGCTGGCGGGCGGAGCCACCGTGGTGTGGATCGGCGTCGGCCTGCTGCGTGACAAGCCCACCATGGATCAGACGGTAGAGGTGAACGTCCCGCTGCCGCGGGTGGCCGCCAAGGCCTGCGTGGTCACCTGGTTTAACCCGCAGGCCCTGATCGACGGCACCATGCTCTTCGGCGGCTTCCGGGCGGGCAATCCCGGCGCGGTCAGCTCCCAGCTGATCCTGGGCTCCTCCACCGCTTCCTTTCTGTGGTTCTTCGGCGTCACTATCCTCATTTCCTGCTTCTCCGCCCGGTTCAACGATAAGATCCTGCGCGTCATCAACATCGTGTGCGGCTGTATCATCACTTTCTACGGTCTCAAGCTGATCCTGCGTTTTTTCCAGCTGATTCTGTAACGTGTTGTAACATACATATGGAAAGGAGCACGCTGCTATATGAACGAGCTTTCTATCCGTCACGCCGAACCCGGAGACTTGGATCCCCTGATGAAGATCGAAACGGACAGCTTTCCGCCAGCAGAGGCGGCCTCCTGCGCTACGCTTGCATACCGCATATCCGATCTTGCGGAGTGGTTTCTGGTGGGCATGCTGGATGGCGTGCCTGTGGGCTTTTTGAATGGGTTGACCACACGGAAAGCATTTATTGAGGATGACATTTTCGAGCCTGGAAATTCTGATCCCGATGGGAAGACTCTGGCTATTCTCAGTTTGGCCGTGTCCCCCGACTTTCGGTGCAAGGGCTTGGCGGCCGCCCTCCTGAACTCCTGTCTGGAGACCGCCCGCCAACGCGGATTGGAGCGTGTGGTGCTCACCTGCAAGGACCACCTGATCCACTATTACCAGCGCTTCGGCTTTATGGAACACGGAATTTCCCGGTCCGTACATGGTGGCGCCGTGTGGCATGACATGGAGTGCAGGCTTCTGTAACGGCGCCTCGCAAAACGCCAAAGGTGAATTGTCAAGTCAAGTGCAGCAGCAGGCCCCAAAAGACTGCAAAGGGGGAGCGTCAGGCAAGGCATTTTTGCGCACGGAGGTTCAGTAAGGCAATAATGCTGTCGATCTGCTCGTCTGAAGCCGGGCCCATATCGGATCCCTTGGGCGGTCATTCTCTTGATTCGACCGTTGGGGTTCTCGTTCGCGCCGCACTGCCAGGGGGCGTGCGGGTCCGCAAAATAAAATGGAACCGTTCCGGCTGCCGCGGAGAGCTCCCGGTACAGCGCGAATCCAGACCCGCGGTCCGGCGTGATGCTTTTTATCCGATCCGGCGGCAGACGGATGAGCAGAAGGATCATCGTGTCACGGGCGGACCGGGCCGACCTGTCAGGCAGCTTTGCGGCCGGCGTAAACCGGGACTTGCGGTCTACCACGGACAAAAGGCAGCTTCCTCTTTCTGCTCCGGCTGGCTGCTCGTTTGTTTTCCTCAAACAGTCCGGCGTGGACGGCGCGGCAGATGGACGCATAGCTGCGCTGCAGCGGAGTCTTCTCCTGCTTGAGCCGATTCGATATCTCATCAGGAGGCCAGTGTGCCTCCGGAAACAGCCTGCGGATGTGCTCCCGCTTCTCGGGCGCGCACAGAATATGCTTTTGCCCGCAGAGAAGGCGCCTCTTCCCGTAGCAACGCTGCGCTTTTGACGGACTGTACGGTTGCTTCTCGGCTTGTTTCTTGACCGCTCCCGGCTGAGCGTTTCTGGAGCCCGGCCAATTTCCTGGGCGATCCTCCGAAGGCTCCGCCCCTCCCCCTTTATCTGGGATCGCTTTTCTCGTTCTTCTATGCTAAGATGCCTGTAGTGGCTCACGTCCAGGCTCCTTTCTGGTTGTCCGCAAACACCATTGTGGGAGTTTCCCTGGCTTGAGTCACTTTTTTGTTGCATTTGTATCGTATATCTAAGGCATTGCCGCGTAATTCAACGCGTGCGGATTGGCGCGAAAATTTGTGCCGCAAAAAGGCGCAAAACCGCAGGAATACTTTGTGTATTGCAAAGTTTTCAACGCATTTGTGGGGCAAATTGGCCGCCAAGACGTGCGTGGGGAATTGTGCGGTGTTGCCCTAAGTATAGAAATGGAGCAGCGCCTATCTGCCTCACTTTTTATAAAAAGGGAAAAACCCCTATATGTTATAGATCTGTCGCAACAATAAAGCCATATGGAGAGAGGACATTTTGGGAGGCCCCTTCTGAAAGGAGAATTTCTCCAAGCCCTTCTTTGGATAAAGCTACATCCTCTGTACTGAAATTACACCAGATAGAGATGGTTTTGCCTTCATAGGTTCGTTGATATGCGAAAAGCTGCGGATGCTCCGGCAAAAGGAGCTGGAAATCCCCCCATTTCAGAATCTCGCTGGCGTTTCGCAGAGCGATCAATTTTCGGTAGAGGTGAAGGATCGACCCTTCATCCTCCATGGCGCCTTCCACGTTGATGCCGGGATAGTTGGGATTTACCTCGATCCACGGCACTCCGGCGGTGAAACCGGCGTTGGCCGTGCCGTCCCACTGCATGGGGGTGCGGGCGTTGTCCCGGCCCTTCTTCCGGATGCCGTTCCAAGCCCAGGCTGTACGGCCGGCCTTCTCCGCTTCCTTCAGCAGGCTCAGGCTCTCAATGTCCCGGAGCTGTTCTACCCGTTCAAAGGGCATGTTTGTCATGCCGATCTCCTCGCCCTGGTACAAAAACGGCGTGCCCCGCAGCAGATACATGGCCACGGCCAGCATCTTGGCGCTGTGGACTCGCAGCTCTTCGCTCTCCGTGGAGCCAAAGCGGGACACGATCCGGGGCTGGTCGTGATTGCCCCAGAACAGGGTATTCCAGTCAATGGCCTGCTGCCACGCGGAGATGATCTCTTTAAATTTCATCAGGTCGAAGGGGATAGCGTCCCACTTGCTGCCCGCGCCGTCCATATCCATAATGTCGAACTGGAAGAGAAGGTCCAGTTCCCGGGCATCACCCACCACAGAGTTGGCGTTGCGAGTATTCACAAAGCTGGTCTCCCCCACGCACATGCACTCCCGCCCATCCAAGCACGCTTGGCGCATCTCCCGCAGGTATTCGTGGAGCTTGGGCTGGAAGGCGAAATACTCCGGGGTGAACACATATCCGTCACCCGGGCCGTCGGGCAGGGCCGGATGCTTGGCGATGATACTGATCACATCCATGCGGAACCCGTCCACGCCCTTATCAAACCAGCGGTTCATCATATGGAAGACATCCCGCCGCATATTTTCGTTTTCCCAGTTCAAATCGGGCTGCTTTTCGGAAAAGAGGTGGAGATACCACTGGTCGGTCTGCTCGTCATAGCTCCAGGCGGAGGGGGCGAAAAAGGACGCCCAGTTGTTTGGCTCCCTTCCGTCTTTCCCATCCCGCCAGATGTAGTAATCCCGATAGGGATTCGTCTTGTCCTTCCGGGACTCAATGAACCATTTATGCTCGTCGGAGGAGTGGTTTACCACCAGGTCCATAATCAGCTTGATATCCCGCCGGTGAAGGCCCTCCAGCAGCGCGTCAAAGTCCTCCATGGTGCCGAATTCTTCCATAATCTTCTCATAGTCCCGGATATCATAGCCCATATCGGCGTTGGGCGAGTCGTAAATCGGGCAGAGCCACACCGCACCGATGCCCAGCCACTTCAGATAATCCAGCCGCCGGATAATTCCTCTCAGATCGCCGATACCGTCCCCGTTGGAGTCCTGAAAGCTGCGGGGATAGATTTGATAGAAAACGCGTTCTTTCCACCATTGATTCACCTGATTTATCCTCCTTCAACGACAATAACGCCGCATCGAAGCACTTGAACTTCTGCACATACCGCTAAACCCTGTTCCGTCTTTAAAAGTTGATAGGGCAGATGTCTGCGCTGTCCGTGCACTTGATCTGGAGAGGCAAACCAAACATCGTTTGGTTTGCTCATAACTTGAACCTGCATGGTCACAGTTTCCATTTTGCAGGGCTTAATTTTCCCCTCATTCCAAAGGGAATTGTTGTTAAGTAAATTAACGATGTAAATTGCTTTTCTTTTGCGATTCTGGCGGAGGTGAAACCATATCTTTCCGTCTTCGCCGTCAGCACTTCCTTCTGGAGAAAAAGCATATTCGTGATTATCCCAGCCTTGGTGCGTCATGCTGACATCTTCCATTGTGTCATCCATTAAGAGTGTTTCATACTGTACAAAAAAATCCTGGTAGACGCGTATCCATTCCAACTGCTCATCATTTAGCTTAGTATAGTCAACATAGTATCCTTGCGTTATTACTGCATTTTCCTCGCCAAAAAAGAGCTGGGTTGCGCCATACATTCCAATTACAAACGAGAGAAACAATTGGCATTCCAAGGCTCGTTCCGGGGCGTCCGTACGAAAAGGTGCTGGGTATGCGGCTAAAACAACTGGTTTTCGGCTGTTTCGAGCTTCTGAGATCAAGGCCCCCAGATGCCGGTAGCGGGTGCAAGGAGGCCATACTTCGATATAGACAGCTTGCTGACTGGTGAGCATTGTACGTGATGCAGGCCACCCCCCCACATTGTTGAACATTAGAAAAGGCGTCTTCCGTGACTCTGTTGAGATTAGATGTGCGCTTTCAATCAGCTTCGGGAATTCGTCACAAAGATATATAGCACGGCCTTGGCTATCAAAGGCAAATTTAGGCGCGCCATATGTGTCCATATGGATTCCATCAAATCCGACATCGTTTATCGCATGTTGATATTGCTCCAAAATATGGTTATGCCAACCTGCTTCCCGCTCTAAGTTCATAATGTAAAATGTATTGATAAAGCAAATCGGCTCTCCTGCG
>NZ_JALFGV010000021.1:0-30645 GCF_022777125.1 Lawsonibacter sp. | reverse complement strand
CCACAACATGCCACATCTTTGTCCTTCTTCACATGGCTGTTCCATTTCCGTTTCGGATGATCGGCCATAAACGCAAGACCAAGGGTGAAAAGTTCTTCCTTGGTCAGCCGCCTAAGAACCGTCAATTCAGTACAGGAAATCTTTGAGTCGAATTCGTCTTCATCAATGTCGCCGCCGGCGTTGACGATATAGTATTCCGAGTGATCCACATCACTGTAATAACTCAGACAGTCCAGAGGGTCTTCCGCACAGTGGAAACCGTTTTTGCGGCAGTTGGCTTCTTGGGTTACGTTCAATCCCATCTGGAACTGATAGCCGATACAAACCATGCCAGGATGAAACCCTTTGTACGCGATCATACGCTACCTCCTTAACCAGCTTTTTCCATGCTGAAATCCAGCATAGACATCTGGCCATCAGTAGAAGGCTTCTTTTCCGGCGCCGGCTTTGGTTCCGGCTTTTTCTTTTCGGTGGGCTTCTTTTCCGCTTTCTTTTTCTTGCCGGTATTTCCGGTAGTCTTGCCAATATAGGGCTTCGACACAAACTTTTCCTCCTGCTCCTGGTCCTCCTTGGCATCCGGGTCGCGGAAATAATCTTCCGCCCACTGGTAGCACAAATCGTCCGGAATATCGCAGCCGTAGCCTTGGCCACCCTGTCCGGGCTGGATACCACTGGCCTTGAGTTCGTCCTGAACATAGTCCCACGCCTTCCGGCTGATGTACTGGAAGCAATGGATCATGGTTTTCTTCGGGTGCATGGTGAGCCGGGCAAAAGCCGGATCATCCAGGCAGAGCGTCTGGATATACTCCGAAACACACTCCTTCATGTTTCGACGGGTCAGCTTTTCCACATCCTTACTGACACGTTGCATGGAGGCGGATACCACTTCATCATCGCTCATGGCGGCAAGGCGATCCATCTGCTCCTGCAGGGCCCGCTTTTTCTCCGCCTGCTTGGCCTCCCATTCAGCCTTGCGTTTTGCTTCGGCAGCCTCATGCTCGGCACGACGCTTTTCTTCATCGGTATCCTTGGACGCGCCATTTCCGGCGGGCATATCCGTTTTGTTGTCATCCACATCGTCACATCCGCAATTCTCTTCCACGGGGTTATCCTTTGGCGCTTCCACCATCTCAGCGGAAACGGCGGACGCCGCATCAGGATCAGGCTGGGGTGCCGCTTCGTCCTCGGACTGGACGGACGAACGGCTGACCGGAGGTACCGGCAGCTCGTCAAAGCTTTCCTCTTCCTCAAAGGCATTTTCGCCCGTGAGTGCAGTAGCCGACGGTTTGCGTCCCTCCTGTATATCCAGCGACATCTCTGAAAAATATCCCATAGTGAACTCCTTTCTGTAAACAAAAAACGGCATGGACGGGCCAAAGCCCATTCCATGCCATCGTTACCAGTATCACAGCACATAGAGCAAAGTGCTGAAGCTGTCAAAGCAGTAGCAGACCACATTGGGGTACTGCTCCGCCCATTCTTTGATTTGTTCCTGTACTGCCTGCGCCACCATCTGTGCCGAAATATTCCAGGGCGGCGGAACTGTCACCGTGAAATATCCCTGTTCCATGCTGGGGCGCACATCCGCATCCAGCTGAACGCATTGCTCCAAAAGCGCCTCCAACTGTCCCTTCTTCGTTCCTTTTACAACAACCATCAATCTGCTCATGCTCCTCCCGAACCCTTCTTTTTGGCGAGCATTGGAGAAAATTTCACCTGTTGAAACTGTGTATCTCCGTTCACATAGTAGTAAATTCGTTTCATGGGATACTCTAGTTCCACAACATCAGAAAGAGACATTGGCCGTCCGTTGCAGTCTTCCGGCAACCCCACACTGAGTTCTGAAAACAGGCGTTTCAATACCTCGGCATCACTTTGCTCGGTCGGACAATAGACTTCTCCCGTCCAGACCATGCGATATTGAGCCGCAGGCGGCTGCTCATAGCCGGCCTTTCTTACCGCTTCCATATCCTTGAAAGCAAACGGAATCGCTCTCTGCTCGTCCAGTTCCAGCTGATAGAGCACAAATCGCTGTTTCCTGCGCTGGGGTTCCAGAAGGACGCCAAGCGCCTTCCTGCCATGGCGCAGAAAATCTTCATGCTCTTCCCGGGTCAGACCCAAATATTCGGTTAAACTGATACTCCTCTCTGCCAGGTGCTGCCATTGCTCGGTGCAGTCCTCAATATGCGCCAGCTCACACCAGCCATTGAGGTACTGTTCTTTGAATGTCTTTTTTTCCAACTCCTTTCTTCGCTGATTTTCCCGGCGCAAGGCAAGCTGCCAATCGTCAAACCCCTTATAGTTGGGATTCCATGTCAGCCGCCTGCAATTCATTCCGTACTTTCGGGCTGTCAGATAGATTTTTGAGGCTCCCGCCATGGTCATTTGGTTATTGTACTTGTCCATATCGTGGGCTTCTATGATCTCCTCTGTACCGCTCTGCGCCAGAAGGGCAAATAACGGTTCCAGTGGACTTGTGTTATTGGCTCCGGCAATCGCAGCAAAGGTGCGTCCAGTCAAACAGTGGGATATGTCGGCTTTCAGCAACCCCTCAATGACATACACCACACGGGCAGACGGATCACCAACCAGGTGTACCGGGCTTCCCGATGAAGCGCCGTCTCTCTTGGAAGAAGAAGAAAACCAGATGTATTTGGCGCCAGCTTTTTCCGGCGGGTCATCTTTGTCCTTCAGCGGCACATCCAGCATGATTTGAAACCCCTGTAATCTGCCGTCAAAACCAACGGCTGGAATCAAGATTCCAGATGTTTTTTTATAAAAGGCCATGGTCCAGTAGCCGCAGTCATCGCGGTAGAACCCTGGGACACCTTCCACCTTACAGCCCATCTGTATCAGACGCGCCGTAATAGAGCGGCACAAAAAGGGCGGCGGGGTGCTCTTAAAGCCCAGCGATTCAATTTGTTCATCAGACAGCCCACGCTTGGGTGAACGAAGGTGCTCCCTATGAGCTGGCCGCAGTGTAAGCTGGGCCAACAGCAGGGATAGCGTCTGATGGATCTCCGCAGGGCTCGCTTTCTCCGACTGCGGTACAGTTTTTCGCTCGGAAGTAGAATGACGGCCGGCGTCAGCCCGGGCCCCCGAAAGCGAGGACCCGGTGCTGACCACCAGCTTAGGAGCTTCATTCCCGGGGCGTATATGTTCTTCATGGCAGTTGTCGCACAAAGCTTCTGCTATTTCCCAGTAAGCGTCCGAGGTCGTCGTATTGTTGAGCCGTGCATACAGCCCAAGCATTCCGCCATGCTCGCCGCAGTAATTGCAGCGCCACACATTTTTGACGAAATTGACATTCATCTTTCCCCGGCGATCGCCACAGAACGGGCAATCCACATAGACACTATTTGACTGCTGGCGCCTGATACGCAGGTGCAGCAGTTCCACGACATCCATGATATTGAACGGAAATTCATCCGGGTATGAGCCCATCTGTCATTCCTCCCTTTGTACCCTCGCTGGGGTTCATATCAGCCAGCCTTCTGAAGAGAATCGAGCACCAGCTGGGCGGCAGCGCGCACCAGGTTGTTCTTGCTCTTGCCCGGAATGAGATAAAAGCGCAGATTGACCGGGCGTTTCTCCGCCACCTGCGCGATCGTCATGCCACGGCAGATGCCATCATCCACAACGACCTGTCTGGCCTGTTCCAGCGTCATCACCTGCAGAAGCTCTTCCACAGGAGTATTCTGCGTGTAGGTCGGAGCCTCGTCCTGCGCAGGTGCATCGTTGCCCTTGGGTTCGATTCGCATCTCAGCCTTTTGGGTGGGCAGCGACAGTTCATCCGTCTGCTCCACGGCTCCCGGCTCAGCAGCAGCCATCACAGTATCCGTGGGCACCACTTTCTCCGCCTTAACAGGCTCCACCGGCAGCCGCTGTTCTACCAGCTCCACAGGCGGAGCCGTCACAGCCGTTTCCGGGGCCACAGGCGTCCTCTGCTGGGTTTTAAGGTCGTTGGCCGGGAATTCCCCCACAGAGGGCGTAGCAGGCTTCTGAGGGGCGCTGGCAGGCACCTGCCGCGGTTCCGTGCGCTCCGCCTGAACAGGAGTAGTCGCAGCTGTCTTTTTCTCGGCGGTGGCCTGTGCGTCGGCGCTGATGAGTTGAATACCGAAGCCGGCATCCGTGAGCGCCTGGCTCAAAGCCTCATTCTGGGCGCCTCGGATAAAGTTCCGGTTGTCCTGAAGCTGCTGTTGGGCCACGCTCATGCTGAAAGGCTCAGCATCGCTGCGATCCAAGAACACACGGGCCTCGAAAATCGCCATCTGCTCGGTGATCCGCAGCGCCGTCACGCGCATACGCCCGTTGGGATGGGCCATGCGGAACCACAGCTTCTGATAGGGCAGATCCAACCTCATACTGTCCTTGGTGCGGCGGAGGAACTTGAGCGGGTCAAAGCCCGGCACCTTGTTCAACTCTGCTACGGCGGGTACGGCCTCATACATGGTTTTGGCATTGCTGCTTTCGTTCATTTTGCAAACCCCTTCCTGTTAAATAAAATAGGAGACGCACTGTGCTTTTTCTGCACTTTACGTCCCTTTTTAACCTGCGTATTTCAATTCTTTTTCCGCTTCGTTCGGGAGCGGGATGCCGGCGCGTCTGGCATAGGCCTTAAAATACATGCCAATGCGTGCGCCCAGCAGCGTATTTCGCTTGCTGATCTCGTTGCGGTGAATCGCCATGAACAGCACCTGCTTCTGTCCAATCAGCACCACACGCTTTTTAGCACGGGTGATTCCGGTATAGAGCAGGTTGCGGTAGAGCATGATGCTATGCGCTTTCAAAAGCGGCATGATAACCGTTTCATACTCAGAACCCATAGACTTATGGATGGTGGTGGCATAGGCAAGGTCCAGATTGACCATATCCTCTACGCTGTATTCCAGTTCTCGGCCAACTCCAAAATCGAGGCCCACACGCTTTCCGTTCTCACCGTCTTTGATATAACGGATAAAGCCCAGATCACCATTGGACACCTTTGCGGTGTTCTTGGTCTGCATAATACGGTCATTGACCCGGAAAACTTTGACGCCGATTTTGATCTCGTCTTCGGCGGAGCGAAACGGGTTGACCACTTCACGGATGGCCTCGTTGAGCTGTTCCGCTGATGCCGCACCTTCTGAGCGGAAGGGCGACAGAATCTGCACCCGGTCGATGCCGCTTTCCTCAATCTCTCTGCAATAACGGGAGATAATCCGCTCGGCGGCATCCGCCTGGTTATCGCTCGCCATGAACATGAAATCCGGCCCATAGTACAGCTTGGTATTGCCCTCGTTGATAAACTTGGCATTGTAGGCTATCAGGCTGTCTTTGGACTGGCGAAAAATCTGATCCAGCACAGTGACAGGCACCAACTTGCAGTCAATCAACTCACGGAACACATTTCCGGCTCCCACGCTGGGAAGCTGGTCCGGGTCGCCTACAAGCACGATTCGTGCCCCGTCCTTGATACGAGAGAAGAATTTATCTGCCAGCCACATATCTACCATGGAAAACTCGTCCACGATGATCAGATCAGCCGACAACGGCTCCTGCTGTTTCGTTCGGTTGACATCGTCCTCTTCGCTGCCGAGACCCAAACCACTGTGAAGTGTCCGGGCCATATCAAAGCCGGTGCTCTCTGCCATACGGCGGCTGGCTCTGCCCGTCGGCGCCATTAAGACGATTTGGCCGTCAGGGTGCAGCCGGCGATATACCTCCAGGATCGTTTTCAGAACCGTTGTTTTTCCGGTACCGGGAGAGCCTGTGATAATGGAAAGATTGTGGCGGTACGCCGCATAGACGGCAGCCTCCTGTTTGGAAGACAACACCACGCCCATCTCACGCTTGACCCGTTCCAGTACCCGCTCGATCCGCTCCGGTTCCGACGGCTCCACCAACCGCATAGCAATGCGGCGGGCGGTCTCGTCCTCCTGTGCAAACACCCGGGGCAGATAGATGTTATCCTTGACCGACACCACTTCTCCTTTGAGAATCATGTCCTGCAGCACATCTGCGACTTCCTGCGCCTGAAGGCGAAGTGCCGGCACAGGAATCTTGTTGTTGAGCAGCCGAAGTGCCTCTTTCTGCAGGGTTTCCCCGGGCAAGAACAGGTGCCCTTTGGAGCCTTTGCCATCTTCCAGCGCCCAGAACAGTGCTCCTTTGACCCGCATGGGGTCATGGAGGTCACCGCCGTTCTTCTGAACAATGGCATCTACACGCAAAAAGCCGAATCCAGATATCTGGCACAGTTCAAACGGACTCTTTTTCAAGATGTCCACACTGGCCGGCCCGAAATACTGATAGATCTTGAGCGCCGTTTTCGGCGTGATCTTAAACGGGGAGAGCAGAACCAAAAGATCCTGCAGCATCCGGCTCTCCGCATAGGAGGTCTTAATCTCCTCCAGCTTGCTTTCCGTGATACCCTTGATTTCCAAAAGCCGTTCCGGCTGCTTCTGCAGAATGTCCAGCGTGTCCTCTCCAAATCGGGATACAATCAGCGCGGCGGTCGCAGGCCCGATTCCTTTGATAAGGCCCGATGCCAGATACCCCTCCACACCGCTTTTGGTGCGAGGGACGATCTCGCGCCACTGCTCCACCTGAAGCTGCATACCATACTTGCCCTGCTTCCATTCACCGTCCAGTTCCAGCTCCACCGCATCCGTGCGGGGCAGTTCATAGCCGGTCGCCACAAAGCGGATCAGATGGTCTCTGTAGCGGCGGGTAGAACGGGCCTCCAGCGGCACCTCTTTGTCAGCAGTCTTCACACTGATAATGCAGAACCGATTTGCCGGGTTGTGATAAATCGTCCCGTCATAAGTTCCTTTATGGATCACTTCTTTTTTCCCTCCTTTAAGCCGCCTTGGTATCAGCTTTCACACTGAACCGGCGAAACTCCGAGATCGTGACATACTGCTCGTAGATATCAGGATGATCCAGTTTCAATCGGATCAGATTGTCCTTGTCGATGTTAGGCTTCCGCACCGGATTGTAGGTGACCGTATAATTTATGCCGTCCTGCTGGCAAATGGCTTTGCAGCTCTTGCCCATTTCGGCAATCAGTGCTCCCTTCAGCCGCTGCATATCCGCATCGATTTCCTTGCTGTTCTTTTCAGCACGTTTCTTTTCTTCTTGGAGCTGGAGATACCGCATCAGCTTGGCAGTCAGAGAATAATCAAAGGTCACCACAGGGGCGTCCTTATCCGCAGGGCCCGTATGCCGGCGCACGCTTTCAATTACAAGATCGCCCTCCTCGGTATAGGGCGGCGGTGTTTTGGCAAGGACATGGTTCTCCCAGAAATGTTGTTCCAAGAAAATCATCTCATCCTCATAAGCCTCGTCGCGGCGAATCTCACGAATGATGGTTTCTTCCTCGTTGTTGCCGTACAGACAGCAGAAGAAGCAGCGATTCACATCCATGACGGCCATGTAATGGCGCCCCTGGGTTTCGTAGTAGACCGGAACAGTTTCTTCCCCATTCAGCCACCAGTGATCCTTGGCATTGTAGTTTGTGGTTTTGATTTCCAGAATTGCGGTCGTACCATCCGGAAGTTCCACAAAGTAGTCCACATCCGCCAGCATCCAGGGATACTTGGGGTGCTGGAACATCTTCTTGACCTGATAGATCTTGTAGCCGGTCCGGTGCTGGAAAATTTTCGCCACTAGCGGCTCCAGCAGATGCCCCATTTCCAAAGCAACCCAGTTTTCTTCGTTGTCCTCAACCGCTGCAATATTCAGCTTGTCGTAGTACAGGTCACGGGCCGTCCGCCAGGGTGATATACCCAGCAGCGCAGCCACATCACTGCCACCAATTCCTTTTCGCCGATAAGCGAGCCATTCCTTTTCGGATAAGTCTGCGGTCTCGACCAATACCCGTGGTTGATGCGTTTCCTTCAATGCCGCACAGCTATCCGGCATACTCAGCACCCCCTCCTCGTCGGGCGAGGAACGACGTGCGCCTTCATCACCGGGCACTGCCTCTTGATAGGCTGCTGCAGTTTCTTGAACTTCCTCCAACTCTCGTTCGATTTTTTCTCTTTCACCATGATGTCATGGTTCGGCATTTTCGTGTTCATTTGTATACCTGCCTTTCTGATTTTTGATATATCCTCAAAGCCGCTTCCGGCATTTGGGCAAAAAAATAAGCGAGGGTGACTACGGCATACGCCTGCTGTCCACAGCAACCTGTGAACCAAAGTCATCCTCGCCAATAGGGAATGGGCATTCCCTGAAAATAGAAAAAAGCCAGTAATATACCGACCCATACGGGCGCAGTAATACTACTGGCACAAGTACAATCTTAACTGCGTGTGCAATGCGGGCCTTTGGCCTGCGGTACAGAACTTAGGTCTGTATCCCATACGGGAGGCGCACAAAAATCAATTACGAATCAAGTTTAGCACAATATATAGTGTTAGTCAAGTGTTGTTATCTATATATAGTGTTTTAATTATTTCTTTGTATCTGTCTGAGAATAAAAAATGAGAATTTGCAGAATTCAACCCGTTCCGTCCCTATATATAAAGCGTATAGATATGGCGTGTGGCTCCAACGCCTGTCTGTGCTCCTTTTGTACCTTGACAGACCCTATAATCTTTTCCTTTGGTGTGATACAGGGGTTGTGGATAGTGTGTGATGACTGCATGGAGCACGCCCATGGCTGAAATACTGCATAGCAGGCCCTGACAATACGCGGCGGAAAAGCCCGGCGCAGGAAATGGCCTTTGGAAGAGACCTGATACTTCCCGATGAATTTAAATGACTTCATTGTTTTTGTTGAAAACCTTTCCCTACAAACAGTAGAGGATATATGTAATTGCAAATAAAGGAGGGCAATTATGGAGAAAAGAAAACCCAATGACCTTTCGCCTGAGCAGTGCTTGGCGGTAGATACGGAATCGCTCTGCAAGCTGCTCGACTGCGGGCGGCACACTGCCGTTCAGATCGGCGACCTTGCCCATGCTCGCATCACCATGAATTCTCGTGTCCTCTGGAGCGTTCAGCGCGTAAAGGAATATCTTTACGAGATCTCATGCTGACAGAATCCTGCCCACCAGGGGCGCAACAGCACACCAACCATCGGGAGGTATCAATTTATGCCCAAAATTAGAAAAGACAACAAGGGCCGCAATCTCCGGCCAGGCGAAACCCAGCGTTCAGACGGCAGCTATATGTTTGTCTATATGCTGGGGAAAAAGAAAAAGTACATTTACGATACTGACTTAGCCGCTCTTCGCGCAAAAGAAAAGCAACTCACGAAAGATGCCGATGACGGCGTTCGTACCCAAGAGGCCATGAAAATCACCCTAAATGACATGTTCAAAGTTCTCATGGATACGAAACTCCAGTTGAAGGCTTCCACGCGGGCAAATTACGAATACCTTTGGAGCAGTTATATTAAGGACGAGCCGTTTGCTAACACTCCTCTGCCCAATATTCGTAAAAGCGATATCCTGACATTTTACACTAAGCTTTTGAAAAAGGGCTTTGCAATCAACTCGCTGGAAAGCATCAATAATCTGGTTCATCCCGCACTTGAATTGGCAGTCGATGATGACTATATCCGAAAGAACCCCAGCAAGGGTGTTTACCGTTCTCTAAAATCCGATGGAAGCGGAAAGCCTGCAAAAACAAGGATTGCGTTGACCAAGGAGCAGCAGAAGAACTTCCTGCGCTTCATTTCCAAATCGCCAATGTATAGTCACTGGCTGCCCGTCATGGTCGTGCTGCTTGGTACGGGACTGCGTGTGGGAGAGTGTACTGGGTTAACCAAAAACGATGTGGATCTGGAGAACAACACTATCTCCGTGAATCACAACTTGATTTATCGGGTCATTGATGGGAAAGCAGGCTTTCACATTACCACTCCCAAAACGGCAAGCGGTACTCGCACTATTCCCATCCTGTATCCGGAGGTTGCCGAACAGCTCCGTGCGCTGATTGAAGTGATGGACGCCTTGTACCCGGAGGATCTCGTGATGAACGGCTATCATGGTTTCCTCTTCCGAAACCGCTCTGGTTACTTTCTCAGTGCCCACAACATCAACCGGGCCATTGAGCGCATCTCCATCGCCTACAACGCCGAAGAAATGGACCAAGCAGAATTGGAAGACCGTGAGCCGGATCTATTGCCTCATTTCAGCGTACATAATTTACGGCACACCTTCTGCACCAGACTTTGCGAGAGCACAAATGACATTAAGTTCATCCAGCAAGTGATGGGACATGCTGATTTCTCCACCACCATGGACATCTACACCCATATCACGCAGGAAAACATGAAGGAAAAAGCAGAAGTGATCAAAGGCAATTTGGTGCTGATGTGAAAATTACAAAAAAGGGCAAATCCGCATCTCGAACGCGGATTTGCCCTTCATTTTGGCCCGTCTGGTGTCGTCTGGTTTCAAGCAAAAGTTGTAAAAAAGTTGTAGTCGCAAGCCCCTTTTGCTTCATCTTGTGTTGTCCGTTTCCGTCAGACACTACATATTGTGCTTTACTTGTCCAATGGCTTCATCGTGGGGAACAGGATTACGTCCCGGATGGAGTCGGAATTGGTCAGCATCATGACGCAGCGGTCAATGCCGATGCCCATGCCGCCCGTGGGAGGCAGACCATACTCCAGGGCGGTGATGAAATCCTCGTCCATCATGCCGGCCTCGTCGTTGCCCGCGTCGCGCAGGGCGATCTCGTGCTCGAAGCGGCCCCGCTGGTCAATGGGATCGTTGAGCTCGGAGAAGGCGTTTGCAAACTCACAGTGGTTGATGAACAGCTCAAAGCGCTCCGTCAGGCGGGGGTCCTTGGGAGAGCGCTTGGTCAGGGGGGAGACCTCCACCGGATACATGGTGATGAAGGTGGGCTGGATCAGCTTCTCCTCCACCCGCTGGTCGAACGCCTCATACAAAGCGGTGCCCCAGGTGCGCTCGCAGCCTTCCAGGTCGACGCCCGCGGCTTCCACGGCTTTGCAGGCCTGCTCGTCATCCGAGACGGCGTCGAAGTCCACGCCCACATAGTCCCGAACGGCGTCGATCATGGTCAGCCGCTTCCAGCCGGGCGTCAGGTCGATCTCCTCGCCCAGCCAACGGACGTTGTAGCCGCCCAGGATATCCTTGGCGGCGGTGGACAGAACGCCCTCGGCAATGTCCATCATATCATGGAAGTCGGCATAGGCCTCGTAGAGCTCGATGGTGGTGAATTCCGGATTGTGCTTGGGGTCCATGCCCTCGTTGCGGAAGATGCGGCCGATCTCGTACACCCGCTCAAAGCCGCCCACCACCAGGCGCTTGAGGTGCAGCTCTGTGGCGATGCGCATATACATGTCGATATCCAGCGTATTGTGATGGGTGATGAAAGGCCGGGCGGTGGCGCCGCCGGAAATGGTATTGAGGACCGGGGTCTCCACCTCCAGGTAGCTGCGCGCGTCCAGATAGGCGCGCACATGCTTGATAAAGGCGGTGCGGATCTGGAAGGCGCGGCGCACGTCCTCGTTCATGATCAGGTCCACATAGCGCTGACGGTAACGGGTCTCCTTGTCGGTCAGGCCGTGGAACTTCTCCGGCAGGGGCAGCAGGGACTTGGAGAGCAGCGTCACCCGGCGGGCCTTCACGGAGATCTCGCCCCGCTTGGTCTGGAACACTTCGCCCTCCACGCCGACGATATCACCGATGTCGGTCTTCTTGAACTTGGCAAAGGCCTCCTCCCCCAGCTCGTCGATGCGCACATAGAGCTGGATGCGGCCTTTGACGTCCTGAAGATCACAGAAAACCGCCTTGCCCATGCCCCGCTTGGACATGATGCGCCCGGCCACGGAGACCGTTTTGCCCTCCAGGGCCTCAAAACCGGCCTTGATGTCGGCGGAGCGGTGGGTCACGTTGTACTTGGTGATCTGGAAGGGGTCCTGCCCCGCGTCCTGCAGCTCCTTGAGCTTGGAACGGCGGATCTGGCGCAGTTCAGACAGGGTTTCTTCCATGGGCTCGTTGACGTTTCTCTCTTCAGTAGACATGGTAGCTGCTCCTTACTTTACTTTTGAATCTCTAAGATCTGATACCTTAATAAACCGGCCGGCGCTTCCACGTAGACCTCGTCGCCCACGGCCCGCCCCAGCAGAGCCCGTCCAAACGGGGAGTCCTCGGAGATGCGGCCGTTCATGGGGTCGGCCTCCTGAGAACCCACCACCTGATAGCGCTCCTCTTCGTTGAACTCCAGGTCCAGCACCTTGATGCTGGAGCCCAGACGGACCGCGTTGGGATCCTGCTCGTGCTCTTCGATGACCACGCAGTTCTGCAGGATATTCTCCACCTCCGCGATGCGGGAGTAGAGTTTGCCCTGCTCGTTTTTCGCCTCGTCGTACTCGCTGTTCTCGCTCAAATCGCCGAAGGAGCGCGCCTCCTTGATCTGGTCGGCCACCTCTTTCTCGCGGACCGTCTTCAGATAAACGAGCTCCTTTTTGAGCTCCTCCAAGCGCTCAGCGCTCAGTTTGAATTCCTTCGCCATGTTGTTCGCGCACACCTTTCCTGTTATGCTTTCCGTCTGATTCTCTTTGGCAGAAACAGGTCTCCTGCCGACCTGCAAAATGCTGAAAGGATATGGTTTCTCACATTAATACGATATTATATGTAGTTTCCCCCATCCTGTCAAGTCAATTTGCTTCTAAAATTTGTATATTCGCAAGATCCAGACGTCCCTCCTCCCACAAAAGCGCCAGCAGCGGCAGCCCTTCCGCCGTCCGGCATTCCAGCCCGGGGGGAGGGCCAAGCGCCAGCGCGCCCAGGTCCGGGACCGCCCCAAAGAGCTTCAGCGCACCGCGGACATCCGCCGCCGGGGCAAAGCAGAGCACGGCGTGGGGCGTCACCCCCGCCTCCGGCTCCACCACCGGCGCGCCGTAGGTGCAGCGCAGGTATCCCGCCAGCTCCCTTCCCCCCGCCGGAGCGTCGACGATCAGGGTACGCACATGCCGGCACAGCTGTTCGGCCGCCTGGAACAGGGGCCGGTTGACCCGCGTCCCCGCCAGAGACACCGCCGCCTGCCCGGGGGCGATCCCCTGCCGCTTCAGCGCGGCCAGGGCCAAGGGCGCGGCCAGGGCCTGACACAGGGCCGCGGCGCTCACGCGCTGCAGCCCCGCCGCCTCCAGCAGCGGCCAGCCCGCAAATCCCTCCTGCGCCAGCACCCGCCGCACCCCCGCCCGGCACAGCAGCTCGGCCGCACGTTCCAGCCGGCGCTCCAGCTTCCGCTGTGCCAGCGCGTCCGGTGCGGGTACCCCCGCCCGCAGCACGGTCATGCCCGCCAGCTGCGTCCGTTCCAGTACCGGCCGGCGCCCCCGCCTGTCCTCCCGCACCAGCCAGCCCACCATTCCCCATCACCTCGGGACAAGGATATGCGCGCCGCGATGGGATATGACCGCCCTTTTTTGCAGAAACTTTACCTTGCCTTACCACAGCTTTTCATTTCTTTACCCGCGCCTGGTAGCGCCCGGCGCTCCGCTTCGGGTATCATGGGGACTGTCCGCAAGACAAAGAATCGTATCTGTATTGGAGGAAAATCTGAATGAATTGGAACAGACCCCTGGCCGTTTCTCTGGCGGCCCTGACCCTGTGCGGCAGTCTGGCCGCCTGCAGCGGCGGCACCGCCGACAACGCGCAGACCAGCGCCCTCCCTGCCGCCGCCCCCGTGTCCCTCTCCGCCGCTTCCGCCCAGCCCGCACAGACGAAGGCCCCCAAGTACGTGTTCCTGTTCATCGGCGACGGCATGAGCTATCCCCAGATCCAGTCCACCGCCGATTACCTGGGCGCCCTGGCCGACGAGGACTACTTGAACGCTCAGCCCAGCCTGGACGACAACATGGGCGCCAAGCTGGACGGTCCTTCCTATCTGAATTTTATGAATTTTGAGACCGCCGGTTCCGCGGTGACCTTTGATTCCAACAGCTTTGCTCCCGACTCCGCCTCCACCGCCACCTCCATCTCCACCGGCCACAAGACCTATTCCGGTACCATCAACATGGACGAGACCGGCAGCGTAGCCTATGAGACCATCAGCGAAAAGCTGAAGGATCAGCTGGGCTGGAAGATCGGCGTGATCTCCTCCGTCAACCTCAACCACGCCACCCCCGCCGCCTTCTACGCCCACCAGCAAAGCCGCGGCAGCTACTATGAGATCGGTCTGGAACTGGTCGACTCCGGCTTCGAGTATTTTGCCGGCGGCGGTCTGCTCAAGCCCACCGGTTCCGACAAAGACAAGGAGAGCCTGTACGACCTGGCTGAGAAAGCGGGCTATAACGTGGTCACCACGCAGGCCGAGGCTGAAAAGGTCACCAGCGGCCCCGTCATCCTCATCGACGAGAACCTGGCCGATTCCAGCGCCATGGCTTATGAGCTGGACCGTACCGACGCCATGTGGTCTCTGGCCGATTATGTGGAGAAGGGCATCGAGGTTCTGGACAACGATAAGGGCTTCTTCATGATGTGCGAAGGCGGTAAGATCGACTGGGCCTGCCACGCCAACGACGCCGCCTCCACCATCAACGACACCATGGCCCTGGCCGATGCGGTACAGGTCGCCATCGACTTCGCCAGGGAGCACGCCGACGAGACGCTGATCCTGGTGACCGGCGACCACGAGACCGGCGGCCTCACCATCGGCTTCGCCGGCACCGACTATGATACCTACCTGACCCTGCTGAACAGCCAGAAGATCTCCTTCGCCAAGTACGACAGCGACTACGTGGCCGCCTACAAAGAGAAGAAGGCCTCCTTTGAGACCGTCCTGGCCGACATCGAAACGCTCTTTGGCCTGAAGACCCAGGGCAAGGAGGGCGACAAGCTGGTGCTCACCGAGTACGAGCAGAGCCAGCTCAAGGCCGCCTACGAAAAGAGCATCAACGGTACCGCCGCCAGCCAGTACGAGCAGGCCGAGTACGTGCTCTACGGCACCTATGAGCCCCTGACCGTCACCATCACCCACATCCTCAACAACAAATCCGGCGTCTCCTTCACTTCCTACAGCCACACTGGCCTTCCGGTCCCGGTCCTGGCCGAAGGCGCGGGCGCCGAGGTCTTCAACGGTTACTACGACAACACCGCCATCTTCAGCAAGCTTGCTGAGATGCTGGGTGTGAAATAAATCGCATCCTTCTTCCTCTCCTGCACGGACCAATCCACAGACACCGGGCGGGCCGCATTTCTGCGGCCCGTCCGGGTATTCTCGAACCGGCGGCTTTGCCGCTGATCCGGGAAAGCCTCGTCCCGCTGCGGAAGGCCCCCTGACGGGTTCCGAGCGCAGCCGCCCGCAGTACGCGGCCGTTGGCGGCTGCGCCGCTTTATGGGCGCGGCGCGCCCCTTTCGGGTGAACCCGGCGGGCCGTTTGGTCCGCCTGCCAATTACAGAAGAAAAGGAATGTTGTCATTGAAGCTGCTGCACGACGGCGCCAAGCGCCGCTATTACGCCCCCGTGGCGGTCTGCCTGCTGCTGATCCTCCTGCTGGCGCTCCTGCCCACGGGCTTTGAGGGCGCGCTCAACTACCAGGGCAACGACCGCTGCGCAGCCCGGGTAGTGGCCGTGGACGATTCCGCCGTCGTGGACACCGGCCTGGTCCGCTCCGGAGAGCAGGCCTGCACGCTGGAACTGCTGGGCGGAGCGTTCAAGGGGCAGACGGCCACGGGCTACAATATGCTCAACGGCTCCCTGGAGCAGGATAAGATCTTCGCCGTCGGCGACAAGGCCCTGGTGGTCATCTCCTATCAGGGCGATACCATCCTCTCCATCAACATGATCGACCACTACCGGCTGAACTGGGAACTGGTGCTGGCTCTCTGCTTCGCGGCCCTGCTCATCTTCTTCGCCGGTAAGACCGGCATTCGGGCCATCGCTTCCTTCGCCCTTACCGTACTGATGATCTGGAAGCTGCTCATCCCCCTTTATCTGAAGGGCCACAATCCCATCCTCATCGGCCTGGCGGCGACTCTGGTGCTCACCGTGCTCATCATCGCCCTGGTGTACGGCTTCGACCGCCGCTGCGCCGCCGCCGTGTCCGGGGCCGGACTGGGGGTGCTGGTCACCTGTGTGCTGGGGATTCTGTTCACCAACGCCTTCCGCATCCACGGGGCGGTCATGGCCTATTCCGAAAGTCTGCTCTACAGCGGCTTTCCGGATCTGGATCTGACCAGCATCTTTATGGCCTCCATCTTCCTGGGCTCCTCCGGCGCGGTGATGGACCTGAGCGTGGACATCTGCTCGGCGGTGAACGAGGTGGTGGATAAACGCCCCGACATCTCCCGCCGGGATGCGGTGCGCTCCGGAATGAACGTGGGCCGGGCCGCCATGGGCACCATGACCACGACCCTTCTTCTGGCTTATTCCGGCGGCTTTGTGGCCCTGCTGATGGTCTTTATGGCTCAGGGCACCCCCATCTGGAACATCCTGAACTACAAATATGTGGCGTCTGAGATCATCCATACGGTGGTAGGGTCCTTCGGACTGGTCACCGTAGCGCCCTTCACCGCCCTCACCAGCGGCATGCTGCTGGCGGGCCGAACCCATACATCCGACTCCGGCAAACCAGAGGCGGCGGGCTAGGCCCGCCGCCTCTGGCGGTCGAAAAACCCTCCTGGAGAAGAGCCTGGCAGAGTTGAGTCGTCCGCAGGCGACGGGAGGAAAGGAAGTTCCGTCATTTCCGGCGACATGCGCGTCGGAAATGACACCTCTCATGACGGGCAGGGCGGCTTTTCTGCCAGAATCGAGCCCTGTCCGTCATGCATCCCTCTGTCGAAAAAGGCCAGAGGCGTTTTTCGACAAGCTGAGGCGGCGGGCTAAGCCCGCCGCCTCAGCTTGTTTTTTCCAGGGTAAAGACCAGGTGGAGGTAGGGGTCCGCTCCCTCCTGTGCGAAGAGGAATTCCGTTCCATCCAGGTATCCCCGCTGCTCTACCGATTGGGTAATGGTCACGTCCCCCGCCTGGAGGGTGTAGTCCGCAAAGCCCTGCTCGGCAATGGCGTCCAGCACGCCGCTTTTCATCCATGAGATCCCGTTATAGCTCTTCTGCGCGGCGCACAGCGCAATGGCCGCCAGCTGCTTCTGCACGGTATAGGAGCCGATCAGCTGGACCCCGCTCCGCTCTATCTCAATGCGCACACCGGTTACCTGTCCATCGGTGACGGTAAGCTGGTGGGCGGGCGTCGGGCCGCTGTCCCACAGGTCGATCACAACGCCGCCGTGCGGCGCTCCATCCCTCCATGTGCCGTCCGCCTCCATCCGCTCATCGGAGTCCAGCTGCAGAAAGCGGCTCATATCATTGACGTTGTCCGCGTACTGTTCCGGCGTCAGCGTCCCCCGGTGGATGGGCAGAAAGGCCTGCGCCGTCAGCACCAGGAGCAGTGCAAAAACCGCCGCCTCCGCAGCCACGTACCCCAGGCACCGGACGGCGCGATCGTCCTGGATGCGGTAAACGGTCTCCGCTTCCCAGCTCAGGGCCTCCCCCCGCTCGCAGGCACGATAGCTCTTATAATTACGGTAGAGCTGGTAGATGGGGACCCCGCAGCCCATGCCCTGACAAAAGACGCCCCAAGTCCGTCGAAAGGCCGACCGGAAGCTCAGCTTCCGTCCGTTCCCGTCCCGCACCTCCAGGCCAAACAGTCCTTTGCCCGGGGTGGTCCCCAGGGTGCAGAGCAGCAGCGGCTCCACCCCCAGCATCAGTGCATAGCCGATATAGCGCTCCAGCAGGCGAACGAGCACATTGGGGTCCGGGTTCCAGCGCAGCACCAGCAGCTGCACCGCCGCCCACAGCAGGCCGTACACGCCCAGGTCCAGCGACCGGGCAAAGTACCGCCGCCAGGGATGGGAGACGGTGGGCAGCGCGTCGGTATCCAGGGTAAAGCGCCCCTCCCCCGCCGCAGGCCGGTCCAGCCGCTCCAGGTACCGCCGGGCGTCCAGCGCCTGGTATTCCGCCCCCTCCTGACGTATCTGCCGGCAGATACCGGCCGCCCACTCCAGCTCGGAGCGCTCCGCAGCCAGCTGCGCCTCCCGCTCCCGCAGCGCCGCATCCAGGGACAGCTCCCCCCGCTGCAGGCGCCGGATGGACTCCAGCGACAGGCCCAGCTGACGCAGCAGCTTGATCTTGCGCAGGGTGTCCGTGTCCTCCTCCGAATAATCCCGGTAGCCGTTTTTCTCCCGCCGGGGGCAGACCAGCCCCTCCTGCTCGTAAAAGCGGATGTTGGCCCGGGTCATGTCCAGCAGCGTCTCCAATTGGCTGACATTCATGGTATGCGCCTCCTTATCGGTCTCAGGATAAGGGATAAAGCGGGTTTACAGTCAAGCTTTTTTTCTCAAACGAAGGCGCAGGCCCGCCCGCTACGGTTTCAGCAGCTCCAGCGCCGCGTCCAGCTGGGCGTCTCCCTCTCCGGACGGCTCGACCTCCCGGTCCAGGGTGAGCCCGGCGCCGATGAGCGACTTCCCGCTGCCGGTAAAGTAGGCCCCGGTGGAGAGGGCCATGGCGCTGCCGCCGGGCAGCGGAAAGGTCTGCTGGGAATAGCCCTTGCCGCTGGTGGGCTCGCCCACGAGGACGGCCACGCCCCGCTCCTGCAGTTCCGCGGCGAAAAACTCGGCGGCCGAGTAGGTGTTGGCGTTGACCAGCACCGCCATGGGCAGGTCCACGCAGTCCGCGTCCGACTCCGTCACCGTCTCGTGCCCCTGCCGGTCCCGGCTGATGAAGATGGGCCCCTCGTTCAGCAAAAAGTCCAGCATATCGGTCAGCTCTGTCAGATAGCCGCCGCCGTTGTCGCGCATATCGAACACCAGGGCACGCGCCCCCTGCTCCTGGAGCGCGGTCACCGCCGCTTCCAGACGCCGGGCGCTGTTTTCATAGAAATTGGAGAGTTTTACATAGCCCACCTGCCCCTCCAGCAGTTCATACTCCACCGGGTCGCTGTCCAGGGCGGCCCGACGCACCTCCACCGTGCGCGTCTGACCGGTCTGAGCGCGCACCTCCAGCGAGAGGGTGCTCCCCGCCTCCCCGCGGATCCGGTCGGCTCCGTCATAGCGCGCCTCTCCCGCCAGGGACTGCCCGTCCACGGCGGTGATGAGCTCCCCGGCCAGCAGGCCGGCCTGCGCCGCCGGAGAGCCCTCCGTCACCTCCAAAATCAAAAGTCCTTCCTCCCGCTCGTAATTGACGGTAACGCCGATGCCCACATACTGGTTCTTCCGGCGCTGATTCTGGGCCTCATATTCCTCGGCAGTCAGATAGTAGCTCCACCGGTCCCCCAGTCCGTCCACCATCCCTTCCAGCGCCGCGTCTACCACCGCGGCGGTGTCATAGTCTCCCACAAAGCGGGTGTGGACCAGAAACAGGCCCTCCAGCAGGGCCAGGCCGCCCTGGCCCACCACGGCGCGCAGGGCCAGCAGGCCGCCGCCGGTCAGCACAACGGCAGTCAGGAGCACCGCCAGGATCAGCTGCAGGACGGAAAAGCGTTTTGTCTTCATGCTCAGGTTCCTTTCTGTCTAGGAAAAAGCGGGAGCGGACGGAGGGCCTTTGCCCTCCGCCTGCTCCCAACACACACATCCATCAGTAATCGCGTACAAAACTCATGGAAGTATATTTCCTCTCCGGGTTGATGCGGGTATAATTCTCCCGGATCTCCAGGTGCAGGTGGTTGCCGTTGGAACTGCCGGTGGTGCCCACATAGCCGATCACATCCCCCTGCTTGACCATTTGCCCCTCGGTGACGTTGCGGGAGCTCATATGGGCGTACAGGGTGGAGCTGCCGTTGCCGTGGTCGATGACCACATAATTGCCGTAAGAGGAATGCCTGGCAGAGGTGACCACCTGACCGCTCTTGGCCGCCAGGATCGGGGTTCTTGCCGGGGCGGGGACGTCAATGCCGGTATGGCTGTGGGCCTTGTTGGTGATGGGATGGATGCGGTAGCCAAAGGCGGAGGTGAGCCGGTTATAGCCCGGCAGGGGCCACATGTAATTGCTCTCCGTGTCGATGGTGATATTGTTCTTCCGCCGCTCTTCCGCCAACGCCTTCTGCTTTTTGGCGATCTCCGCCTGGATCTCGGCGGCGGCTGCGCTCTCCGCGTCCAGCTGGCGGTTTACCTCCGCCATGTCCGCATTGATCTGATCCAGCAGCTTCTGGGCTTCCGCCACCTTCTCCTGCTGCTCGGCCTTTTTGGCCTCCTGCTGGGCCCGCGCGTCCTCCTGCTCAGCCCTGGCGCTCTCCAGGTCGGCCTTGATGGACTCGATCTGCCGCCGCGTCTCCACCAGCTGCTCCATAACGGCGTTGTCATAGTCCATCACGTCGTTGATGTCGGCCAGACGGTCCAGCATGTCGGAGAAGCTTTCGGCGTTGAACAGAATGGACCAGTAGGAGACATTTCCATCCTCCTCCATCGCCCGCACCCGCTTGCAGAAGAGCGCGTACTGCTCCTCCTCCCGGGCCACGGCCTCCAGCCGCTCCTCCTCCTTCTGCGCGATCTCCCCGTCGTAATAGACGATCTGCTGATCGATATTGTCGATCTCCGCCTGAATGGCATCCAGCTGCCGGGTCAGGATCTGCCGCTGCTGCTGGGCCTTGGCCTGGTCGTCCTTGACCGCAGCCAGCTGCTCTTTCAGCTCCTGCTGGCGGGCTTTGCTCTCGCTTTGTTCGGCTTTCAGCGCGTCGATCTCCGCCTGGGTCACCGCCCCTGCGCCGCCCAGGATCATGGTGAACATGGGCAGCAGGAGCAGCAGCGCCATGCACGCCGCCAGCACGGCCACGATCACACGCCGCCAATCGGTCTTCTGCTTTTTTTGCTTTTGAGGCTGCTTTTGCTGTTTTTTTGTCACGATGGTTCTCCTTTTGATCCGTCCGATTCCTACTAATATTCAATCAAAACGGCTTAAGCTGCTTTAACCGCGCAGAGCGCACTGAATATTTGTGAGACAGGCCTTGCGTCCCGCGGGCACAAACCCGGCGCACACGCCGGCGGGGCGCGGTTCCATTCCCATCATGACGGGAATGGAACCGCCGTATCAAACCTGCAAAAACTTTCGAATCGCCAACACCGAGCCGCCAACACCGATGACCAGGCCCGTACCGGCAAAAACCCCCAGCACCCGCAGCGCCATGGGCTGGAAGGGCAGCACCGTGATCAGGGCGATGGTGTCCGATGTGGTGATCGCGCTGCCCACCAGAGTGTATACGCCCCACTCCAGGAAAAAGGCCGCCACGGCTCCCGTCAGCCCCAGCAGCATGCCCTCAAACACGAAGGGCCAGCGGACAAAGGAGTTGGTGGCGCCGCACATCTTCATGATGGCGATCTCCTCCCTGCGGTTGAAGGTGGCCAGCTTGATGGTATTGGAGATGATGAAGAGCGACACCAGCAGCAGGATCACCACCAAAATGACGGCTACCGCCCCCGCGATGTTGCGCACCACCACGAAGCCCTCGGCGATCTCCAGCTCGGCCCGCACCTTGGCGATGCCGGCCGTGCCTTCCACCTGCGCCACGGTATCTTCCATCCGCTGGATCTCGTCCACATGGATGCGGTAGCGGTCCCGGTAGACCGTGGCGGGCAGGCTTGCAAAAAGCTCGTTATCCGCCTTGTCCGCCGCAAAATTTTCCTGTGCTTCCTCCTTGCTGACAAAGGTGGCGGAGGCCACGTTTGGGATAGCCTCCAGCGTGGCCTGGAGGGCCTGGGTCTGCTCCTGCGTGTAGCGCTCGTCCACGAAAGCCGTAAACTCATTTTCCCGCTCCAGGTCCCCCAGCATATGGTCCACATTCACCGCCACCAGGGTGAAGGAACCCATGATCAACAGGCAGCAGACGATCATGCATACCGCGGCAAAGGACATAAAGCCGTGGGTGAAGATGCTGCGGAAGCCTTCGGAGAGGAAATATCCGAAATCATATCGTTGTTTCATCGTTGTAATACCCGCCCGTCTCGTCGCTGATGACCCTGCCGTTCTCGATGGCAACCACACGCTTGGCAAAGCGGTTGACCAGTTCCTTTTCGTGGGTGACCACCAGTACGGTGGTGCCCAGTTCGTTGATCCGCTCCAGCAGCATCATGATCTCCAGCGAGCGCTGGGGATCCAGATTGCCGGTGGGCTCATCGGCAATGATCATCTGGGGATTGTTCACCAACGCCCGTGCAATGGCCACCCGCTGCTGCTCGCCGCCGGAGAGTTCGGTGGGACGGCACGCCCCCTTCTGATCCAGCCCCACCAGCTCCAGCACATAGGGGATGCGCTTGCGGATCTCCCGGGGAGCGGCCCCCACCGTGCGCATGGCAAACGTCAGGTTCTCCTCCACCGTCTTTTTTTCGATCAGCCGGAAGTCCTGGAAGATGACCCCCAGGGTGCGCCGCATGTAGGGCACCTGGCGGGGGCGGATGTTGTTCAGGTTGTACCCGTTGACCATCAGCCGCCCGGCGTTGGGCGCGATCTCGGCGGTAATGAGCTTGATGATGGTGGACTTTCCGGAACCGGAGGGGCCCACCAGAAAGACGAACTCCCCGTCGTCGATGCGGAAGCTGACCCCTTTCAGGGCCTTGGTACCGTTATCGTAAGCCTTCTGGATGTCGATCAAACGTATCATGTATGTACCTCAAAAAATTGACAATTGACAACGTTGCATTGTCAATTGTCAATTTTGATCTCTATCATCGTCAGGATTTGATTCCTCTGGAGAGGAGGTATTTCTTCACCATCAGGGCCACCTTGAAGGTAATGGCGTCGTCGAATTCCCTCAGATCCAGGCCCGTGAGCTTTTTGATCTTCTCCAGGCGGTACACCAGGGTATTGCGGTGGACGAAGAGCTTGCGGGCCGTCTCAGACACATTCAGGTTGTTTTCAAAGAACTTGTTGATGGTGAACAGCGTTTCCTGATCCAAAGAGTCAATGGGGTTCTTCTTAAAGACCTCCTGGAGGAACATCTCGCACAAGGTGGTGGGCAGCTGATAGATCAGCCGTCCGATGCCCAGATTCTCGTAATTGATGATGGACTTCTCAGTGTCGAAGACCTTGCCCACGTCGATGGCCACCTGGGCCTCCTTGTAGGCCCGGGCCAGCTCCCGGATGTGGGTGACGATGGTGCCGATCCCGATGACGATCTTGACGTGCAGCTCCTCGGTGACGGTCTCCTCGATCTGGCGGGCCAGCTTATACAGGTCCTTGCCCTCCGTGGCGTCGGAGAGCTGCTTGATCAGGGCCACGTCGGTCTCGCTGATGGAGAGGACAAAGTCCACCTGCTTGTCGGGGAACATGCCCTGTACCACGTCGATCAGGGCGGGTTCCGTGGTCTCCACCTGACGGATCAGGAAGACCGCCCGGGGCGCTTCGGAGATAAAATGCAGCTCCTTGGCCCGCACATAAATGTCGCCCAGCAGGATATTGTCGGAGATAATGTTTTTGACAAAGGTCGCCTTGTCGTGCTTTTCCTCATAATAGGTCTTCGCGCCGTTGAGGGCCACGGTGGCCATGGTGCACAGGGCACGCGCCTCCGCGTCGTCCCCCTTGGCAAAGGCGGCGTAGTCGAACTGGGACCCCCAGCCCTGCAGGGCCTTGAAGGTGCGCCCCTCGTAGCGGACGACGCCGCCCTCACCGGCGTTGACCGCTTCCACGGCTGCAGGCCAATGCTCCCCGATACAGCTCAGTTCGTTGCAGGCCACCACCGTCCCTTCGGAATCGATCACACCAATGGCCCGGTCTGTGCTGTCCTTCATCTGCAGGACAACGCTTTGAAACACTCTGCTGGACATAAGCGATAGCCTCCCTTTTTCTGATTCCTCTGCATTGAGGGGCTTTGACGACACACTCGTTGTCCCTTATTATACCGGGTCTTTTCGACCTTTTCAATAGGTTTTGAAAAGTTTTTTGTGGAAATTGCCGAAATACTCTGAAACACAGAGACCAAGGGCCGGATCGCAGGACCGCCGCCGCCCGGTTCAGTCCCCTGCATCCCGCAGGGCGGCGCATTCCGCCGGCGTCAGGTACCGCCACGCCCCCTTCTCCAGCGCCGGGTCCAGCTTCAGCGCTCCCATGCTCAGCCGCTTCAGATAGACGACCTGCTTATATTGGGATGCCACCATACGCTTGATCTGGTGGTACTTTCCCTCCTGGATGGTCACCAACGCCTCTTCCGGACAGTCCAGCCGCTCCAGACGGGCGGGCAGACAGTGCAGGCCGTCCCGCAGCACCATACCGGCGGCAAACGCCGCCTCATCCGCCCCGTCGAAGGGCCGGTCCGCCCGGACAAAGTAGGTCTTATCCACATGCCGCCTGGGGGAAAGCAGCCGGTGGGCCAGGGGGCCGTCGTTGGTGAGCAGCAGCAGGCCTTCCGTATCCTTGTCCAGCCTGCCTACCGGGAAAAGCCCCATCCGGCGCAGATGCTCCGGGAGCAGTTCCATCACCGTGGGCCGCCGGGGGTCTTCGGTAGCGGAGAGCAGCCCGGCCGGCTTGTGGAGCATCACATAGGCCCGCTTTTCCCCGGAAATAATCTCCCCGTCCACCGCGAAGCAGGCGCCGGCCTCATATTTCTCCTCCGGCGCGGCGGCCGCCGCGCCGTCCACCGTCACCCGGCCCTGACGCACCAGCTCCCGCGCCTCTCTGCGGGACCAGCGGCCCGTATTGGCCAAAAGCTTATCCAATCGCTCCATATCACACCTCAACCTCCGTTTCACCGCGGCACGTCCGTTCCGCTCGCCCTCGCGCTTCTAGTTGTCATGCTGCGGCGGCTGCGCCGCGCGGACGACGCCTCTCCGACTGCGCAAGCCGTCCTGCGGCGCTTGCGCGCCTCCGGTCCGTTTGCTTCGCTGCGCGTCTTCGTCCGCTGCTCCGCTCGCCTTCGCGCTTCTGGTTGTCCTTTTTCGATTATTTTATCATAGACCTTCCGAAAAAAACATACAGATTACCACGACTGTTTTTCGGAAGGGAGCGTTGCGCTGTGTTTATCTTCACCGCCAAGGTCCATCGCGGGCGCCTCGCGGCCGTGGCGGCAGCGGCCGTCGTGGTCTGCGGCGTACTGGTGGCGGCCGCCGTATTACAAAACGCCCAAGGGGCGGCAGTCTCCACTGCGGCCAGCCCAAAGGGAATCAAGACCGGAGAAGACCGGATCGCCTATCTGGAGAGCTATGGCTGGACCGTAGCCCCGGAGGAGGTCTCCGTGGAGGAACTGGTCATCCCGGAAGCATTCGACGAGACCTATGGTCAGTATCTGGAGCTGCAGTCCTCTCAGGGCTTCGACCTGACCCAGTACTGCGGCAAGCGGGTCAAGCGCTATACCTATGAGATCACCAATTATCCAACCGGCGAAAGCGGCATTCTGGCCGGACTGCTCATCTACAAGAACACCGTAATCGGCGCGGATGTGCTCTCTCCCCAGCTGGGCGGCTTCATCCACGGTTTGGAAATGCCTGCATGAAAGGCAAACGCGGCGCTCGCCAGAGCGCCGCGTTTGAGCCTCTCGAAAAGTGGCTTTGCCACTTTTTCGAGAAGAAATACACGAAATTTTCACCTCGATTTCTTACAAAATTGTCGGCGAAAATTTCGTGAGAAGTGTCCGTTCCAAGGCACATGTCCTTGGAACGGACGGGATTTCCTTTTATTCCGCCGCCTGCGGGCGGCGGGACTCCCTGCGGGAGGGCCTTTTTCGACCGCTGAAACGCGGCGCTCGCCGGAGCGCCGCGTTTGAGTTGGTCAAGAAAGTCTTGCAGGCTCCTGCGCTCATAGGTGCAAAGTAGGGTCCGGGCACGTACACGGCGGAGCCTGCTCCTCAGCCCACACGGGACAGCCTCAACGCTGAAGGGAATCGGACGCCTTATACAGAAAGACCAGATAGAGGATCCCGCCCACCAGCTGTACGATAACGGTGACGACGCTCACCGCCGCAGCCAGGACATTGATGAAGGGGATCAGCGCCAGGATGGTGCACACGATGCTGACGACCAGACATCCTGTGTAGATCTTCCAAACCGTCTGCGCCCGGGCCGCCTGCTCCGCATCGCCCTTTTCACAAAGCAGCTCTGCGCTGGTGGTGCAGATCATATAGACCATAACGACGCTGAGGATGCTCACCAGGATGCTCAGCGGGCCGAGGAACACACAAAGAAGGCTGACAACAATGTTTACGATCGCGATGGTGAAGGCCGTCTTATAGCCCGGATGTGCTTTGGACGCCGTATTCAGCCCCACCAGAGTCACGATCAGGCCAATCAGCCCTACAAAAGGGATAAAGCTGAACAGGCAGACAATCTCCCCGATAAACATGGTCTTCAGGCCACGGCCTGCCGTTGTGTAATCCGTCATTTTGTTTTTCTCCTTTCCCAACACGCCCGTTTATTTCCTATGATCCACCATGTGCACGTTCAGGTGGTTATAGGTCATCTCAATGCCCGCACGGTCAAAGGCGGCCTTGACCTGCTCCAGCAAGTCGAAATACAGCGCCCAATAATCCTCCGTGGCACACCAGACCCGCACGGTATATTCCACGCTGCTGGCCTGATAGGCTGAGACCCGCACAAAGGGCTCCGGCGTAAAAAAGGCCTTCGGGTGGGCGCCGATCACATCCCGGATGCAGGCGGTCACGCGCTCGGGCGCATCGTCATAGGAGGTGTTGAAGGTCAGATCCACCCGGCGTTTTTCTTCTGTGCTGTAGTTGACGATCTTTTCCCCGGAAATCTGCCCGTTCGGGATGGAAATGATCTTGTTGTCGATGGTGCGCAGCTTGGTATATACTAACCCGACCTCTGCCACGGTGCCGCCGACCGAGCCCACCTCAATGTAATCGTCGGCTTTGAAGGGCTTGGATACCAACACCTGGATGCCGCCCGCCAAATTGGACAGGGACCCCTGGACCGCCAGCGTGATGGCCAGGCCCAGCACGCTCAGGACTGCGATCAGGCTGGTCATGGGAATTCCGATATAGCCCAGCACCAGACAAATGGTGATAATCCAAAGAAAAACCCGCAGAGCGGCGCGTACGAAGGTATGCAGGCTTTTTTCCACCTCCAGCCGCCGGAACGTGCGGTCCAAAAGCCGGAGCAGTACCTTCATCACCACCATACAGGCCAGCAGCAGGAGCACGATCGTTGCGATATGCCACAGGTCCAAGCCCTTGATCGCCCCTACCAGCGTCTCGAACGCCTCCTGAGTCTCCTCGGTAGAGGCCGTCAAATTTGTGAGCACGCGTTTTTCTCCTTTCCGTTTCACCGCTTACATGTAATGCGCACCAGGCAAGGCCGCAGGCCTTGGACGCCTCGGCCCGCAGATCCCGTTCCGGTGTCCCGGCATAAGGATCTGACGCAGTGTTATGCGATATCCTGTGCCCTTCACGGACGCAGTTTCTGCGGCAGAGTCTGCAGAAGAGCGCGCAGGGCGGCTTCTTCCGCAGACCTTATTGTAGCACACCGCGTCCAAAGGAACAAGGCTGTTTTCGCTCTGCCTGTACGATAGGGCAGGAATCGGCGGTACCCCGGGCCGGCAAGGGACAACACGCCTGCCGGCAAGCAAGCGGGGCGGCCCGGAAGGGCCGCCCCGCTTTATGATGCCTGGATTACTCCTCGATGTCGATGACGACGCCGGAACCAACGGTACGGCCGCCCTCGCGGATAGCGAAGCGCAGGCCCTTCTCGATGGCGATGGGGGTGATCAGCTCCACCTTCATGTCGACGTTGTCGCCGGGCATGCACATCTCAACGCCCTCGGGCAGGGAGATGACGCCGGTCACGTCGGTGGTACGGAAGTAGAACTGAGGACGATAGTTGTTGAAGAAGGGGGTGTGACGGCCGCCCTCGTCCTTGGACAGAACGTAGACCTGGCCGGTGAACTTGGTGTGCGGATGGATGGAGTTGGGCTTGCAGAGGACCTGGCCGCGCTCCACGTCGGTCTTGGCAACGCCGCGCAGCAGGGTGCCGATGTTGTCGCCGGCCTCAGCAAAGTCCAGCAGCTTGCGGAACATCTCGATGCCGGTGACGACGGTCTTCTTCTTCTCGTCGCTCAGGCCGACGATCTCGACTTCCTCGTTCATCTTAATGATGCCGCGCTCCACACGGCCGGTGGCCACGGTGCCGCGGCCGGTGATGGTGAACACGTCCTCGACGGGCATCAGGAAGGGCAGGTCGTCGTTACGGGCGGGGGTGGGGATATAATCGTCCACCGCGTCCATCAGTTCCTTGATGCAGGCAAAGTCGGGATCGTCCACGCCGCCCTCGCAGGTCAGAGCGTTCAGAGCGGAACCCTTGATGATGGGGATGTCGTCGCCGGGGAACTCGTACTTGGACAGGACCTCACGGACCTCCATCTCGACCAGCTCCAGCAGCTCCTCGTCGTCGACCTGATCGCACTTGTTCAGGAACACGACCATGGCGGGCACGCCCACCTGACGGGCCAGCAGGATGTGCTCACGGGTCTGAGCCATGGGGCCGTCGGTGGCGGCGATAACCAGAATGGCGCCGTCCATCTGAGCAGCACCGGTGATCATGTTCTTGATATAGTCGGCGTGGCCCGGGCAGTCGACGTGGGCATAGTGCCGCTTGTCGGTCTCGTACTCCACGTGAGCGGTATTGATGGTGATGCCGCGCTCGCGCTCCTCGGGGGCCTTATCGATGCTGGAGTAGTCCTCGTACTGAGCCTGGCCCTTCAGAGCCAGATACTTGGTGATTGCGGCGGTCAGGGTGGTCTTGCCGTGGTCAACGTGGCCGATGGTGCCGATGTTGACATGGGGCTTGGTACGCTCAAATTTAGCCTTAGCCATTTGGATGTTCCTCCTTAAATACACGTATTACATGTTTTATCGTCACAATAATGCGAAGATATTTTATAGCATTGCAGTGTAAAATGCAATACTTTTATTGCAGAAGACGCCCTGCACACAGCGCACGCGCCTCGGCGTCACGCTGTGCGCTTAGTCTTCCTTCCGCCCGCGCTCGGCGATGATCTTCTCGGCAATGCTCTTGGGGATCTCCACATAGCTGTGGGGCTCCATGGAGTACTGGCCGCGGCCCTGGGTGCTGGAACGCAGGTCGGTCGCATAACCGAACATGTTGGCCAGCGGCACCAGAGCGTCGATCTGCGTGGCGCCGGGACGGCTCTCCTGGCCCTGGATCATGCCGCGGCGGCCGTTCAGGTCGCCGATGACGTTGCCCAGGTACTCGTCGGGGACGATGACGGAGACCTTCATGATGGGCTCCATCAGCACAGGGTTGGCCTTGCGGCAGGCCTCCTTGAAGGCCATGGAACCGGCGATCTTGAAGGCCATCTCGGAGGAGTCCACCTCGTGGTAGGAGCCGTAGATCAGATGGACCTTCACATCCTCCACCGGATAGCCGGCCAGCACGCCGGCCTGCATAGCGCCCTGGATGCCCTGATCCACGGCGGGGATATACTCCTTGGGGATCACGCCGCCGGTGATCTCGTTCAGGAACTCGTAGCCCTTGCCGGACTCGTTGGGCTCCACGACGATCTTGACGTGGCCGTACTGGCCCTTACCGCCGGACTGACGGGCATACTTGGTATCCTGCTCCACCGACTTCTTGATGGTCTCCTTATAGGCGACCTGGGGCGCGCCCACGTTGGCCTCCACCTTGTATTCCCGCAGCAGGCGGTCCACGATGATCTCCAGGTGGAGTTCGCCCATGCCGGCGATGATGGTCTGACCGGTCTCTTCGTCGGTGTAGGTCTTGAAGGTTGGGTCTTCTTCCGCCAGCTTGGCCAAAGCGATTCCCATCTTCTCCTGGCCCGCCTTGGTCTTGGGCTCGATGGCCACGCGGATCACGGGTTCGGGGAACTCCATGGACTCCAGGATGATGGGGTGCTTCTCATCACACAGGGTGTCGCCGGTGGTGGAGTTCTTCAAACCGATGACGGCGGCGATATCGCCGGAGTAAACCGTCTCGATGTCCTCGCGGTGATTGGCGTGCATCTGCAGGATGCGGCCGATGCGCTCCTTCTGCTTCTTCGTGGAGTTCAGGACGCTGGTGCCGGTGTTCAGAACGCCGGAGTACACGCGCACGAAGGACAGGCGGCCCACAAAGGGATCGGTGGCGATCTTGAAGGCCAGCGCGGAGAAGGGAGCCTCGTCGGAGGCCGGACGCTCGTCCTCTTCCTCCGTATCGGGGTTCACGCCCTTGATGGCAGGGATATCCACCGGAGAGGGCATGAAGTCCACGATGGCGTCCAGCAGCTTCTGCACGCCCTTGTTCTTGTAAGAGGTGCCGCAGGTCACGGGGACCAGCTTGTTTTCAATGGTGCCGCGACGGATCGCCTTTCGGATCAGGTCCTGGGGAATGGGCTTCTCCTCCAGGGCCAGCTCCATGATCTCGTCGTCCAGATCGGCGCAGGCGTCGATGAGCTTGGTGCGGTATTCCTGAGCCAGCTCCAGCATGTCGGCGGGGATCTCTTCCACGCGCATATCCTTGCCCAGCTCGTCGTAATACACGTCGGCGTCCATCTCCACCAGGTCGATGATGCCCTTAAAGGTCTCCTCGGCGCCGATGGGCAGCTGGATGGGCACGGCGTTGCACTTGAGCCGGTCATGGATCATGTCCAGCACGTGGTAAAAATCGGCGCCCATGATGTCCATCTTATTGACGTAGATCATGCGGGGGACCTTGTAGTGGTCGGCCTGGCGCCACACCGTTTCGGACTGGGGCTCCACGCCGCCCTTGGCGCACATGACGGTCACAGAACCGTCCAGCACGCGC
>NZ_JALFGV010000145.1:0-63742 GCF_022777125.1 Lawsonibacter sp. | reverse complement strand
GCGGGCCGGGAGAAGGGGATGAACGCCGTCAAGGAGGAAATGGCCCGGGTGACCAACCTGCAGAAGCGGGCGGGCAGCCTGGCGGAGGTGCTGGCGGGGGCCGACGTGTTCATCGGCGTGTCGGCGCCCGGCGCGGTGACGACGGAGATGGTGCGGACCATGAACCGGGACGCGATCCTATTCGCCTGCGCCAACCCCACGCCGGAGATCTTCCCCGACGAGGCCAAGGCGGGCGGGGCGAAGGTGGTGGCCACGGGGCGCAGCGACTTCCCCAACCAGATCAACAACGTGCTGGCGTTCCCAGGCATCTTCCGGGGCGCGTTCGACGTGCGGGCCAGCGACATCAACGAGGCGATGAAGGTTGCGGCGGCCGAGGCGCTGGCGGGCCTCATTTCGGACGAAGAGCTGAACGCCGATTACATCATCCCCGCCGCCTTCGACCCCCGGGTGGGCAGGACGGTGGCCGCCGCCGTGGCCCGGGCCGCCCGCGACAGCGGCGTGGCCCGCATCTAAAAAGGGAGGCGCCTATGAAGCTGAATACCAGCGCCCAGGCGGGCAGCGAGAACAAGAGCGACGTGCTGGTCACGGTGTCGCCCGCCGAAGAACTGACGGTCAAGCTCCTGGCAAAGCCTATCATTGTAAAGCAATTCGGCGCCCAGATCGAGCGTGCGGTGCGCCAGGCGGCGGCCGACGAGGGAGTCGACGCCGCCCGGATCGAGGTCAGGGACGGCGGCGGCGCGCTGGATTTTGCGATCCGGGCCCGGGTGCGCTGCGCCCTGCGCCGTGCGAAAGGGGGGGCTGCGTCGTGAGCCAACGGTTTACCATCTGCGGCAACGACCCCAAGGCCCTCATCAACGCTCCCCTGCGGGGGGAGCGGGAAGTGGTCATCGATCTCTGGGAGAGTGTGGACGAGGCGGAGCGGGACGCCGCAGAGCTTTTGACCGAGGAGGCCCTCGCATTTCTGGATTACAGCGGGATGGAGGCCTTTCTCCGCCGCGCGCCCGCCCAACCGGGCGGCGCGCCGGAGCTGGGGCGCGTACCGCCGCGTTCGTTCCCGCGTGCCGACGATGTGCCGGCGCCCGGGCGGACTGCGCCGGATCGGGCGGTCCCCGACTACATCGAGTATTACGGGCGGGTGGAGCATTTCAGCGGCGCCTTTGCCCACGTGGGCGAGCGCCGGCGCACCGGCGCCCGGGTCAAATCCCGGACGCCCGGAGAGCAGAAGGTGGTCACCCTGCAGGAGGCCATCCGGCGCTCCGGCCTGAAGGACGGCATGACGGTCTCCTTCCACCATCACCTGCGCAATGGGGACAAGGTGACCAATCTGGTCATGCAGACCATTGCGGACATGGGCTTCCAGGACATCCACCTGGCGGCCTCCGGCATCTTTGCCTGCCATGAACCTCTGGTGCCGCTGATCGAGTCCGGGGTCATCACCCAGATCTCCGTCAATACCTTCAACCCCGGCCCGGTGGCCCGGGCCATTTCGCAGGGCAAGCTGCGCAAGCCCGCCATCCTCCGCAGCCACGGCGGCCGGCCCCGTGCCGTTGAGAGCGGCGAGATGCATGTGGACGTGGCCTTTATCGCCGCGCCGACCTGCGACGAGATGGGCAACCTGAACGGGACCCACGGCCCCTCCGCCTGCGGCTATCTTTCCTATGCCTACGCCGACGCGGAGTTTGCCGATACCGTGGTGGCGGTCACCGACAACCTGGTGCCCTACCCCGCCTGCCCCATCGAGATCGGCCAGAACCTGGTGGATTACGTGGTAAAAGTGGACTCCATCGGCGATCCCAACGGCATTGTCTCCGGTACCACCAAAATCACCACCGACCCGGTAAACCTGCGCATCGCCCGCGACGCCGCCCGGCTCATCGACCAGGCGGGCTATATCAAGGACGGCATGACCTTCCAGACCGGCGCGGGCGGGACCTCCCTGGCCGTGGCCGCCGAGGTGCGGGAGTATATGAAGGAGAAGGGCGTGGTGGGCGCATTCGGCTCCGGCGGGATCCATTCCTACTTTGTCAAGATGCTTCAGGAGGGCCTGTTCCGCGCCCTGTTCGATGTACAGTGCTTCGACCTGGACGCCATCCGGTCTGCGGCGGAGGATCCCCGCCATATGGCCATGAGCGCCTCCCTGTACGGCAACCCCCACACCAAGGGCTGCATCGTCAATAACCTGGATGTCATGATCCTGGGCGCCACCGAGATCGATACCGACTTCAATGTCAACGTGATCACCGGCTCCGACGGCGTGATCCTGGGCGCCTCCGGCGGCCATAACGACTGCGCGGCGGGCGCCAAGCTCACCATCATCGTCACCAATCTCCTCAAGGGCCGCCTGTGCGTGGTCCGGGACCGGGTGACCACCATCACCACCCCCGGAGAGACCGTGGATGTGCTGGTCACCGAGTACGGCGTGGCCGTCAACCCCAGGCGGACGGATCTGCTGGAGCGGCTCAGGGACAGCGGACTGCCCCTGGTGGACATCCATACGCTCCGGCGCATCGGGGAGCACCTGACCGGGACGCCGGCGCCCCAGGAATTCACCGACCGGATCATCGGGGTGGTGGAGTACCGGGACGGCACGGTGATCGACGTGGTGCGGCAGCCCAAATAGCGGCGCTCCCGGCGGCCTCTTTTTTTGCGGATCTGATTTCACTATACAAAATAATATTTTTTAGGAGGAAATTACCATGTTGAACGACGTCATGCGTACCAGCCTGTACATCCCCGGCAACAACCCCCGCTTCATCGCAAAGGCCCCCACCTCCGGCGCGGATATCGTGACCTTTGATATCGAGGATGCGGTGCCCCCTCAGGAGAAGGCAAACGCCCGCAAGATGACCGCGGAGAGCCTGAAGATGGCTGCCGAGGGCGGCAGCGAGGTGTATGTCCGCATCAACGGCTGGCACACCGAGTGGACCAACGACGACCTGGAGGCCGTTGTGCGTCCCGGCCTGAACGGCATCACCCTGCCCAAGACCCGCAATGCCGACGACGTGAAGCGGCTGGACTGGAAGATCAGCGAGATGGAGTACCGCTACGGCATGCCCGAGGGCAGCGTGAAGATGAGCGTGCTGCTGGAGACCGCCTCCGGCATCATGAACGCCTATGAGATCTGCACCGCCTCCAAGCGCCTGGTCTCCGCCTTCTTCGGCGCCGTGGATTACTGCGCCGACATGCGCATCAAGCGCACCAACCTGGCCGCCGAACAGAAGATGGCCCGCTCCATCGTGGCCATCGCCGCCCGCAGCGCCGGCCTGACCGCCCTGGACGCCCCCTTTGCCGACTTCTCCAACATGGCCGACTTTGAGCAGAATACCCTGGACGGCATCGATATGGGCTACGAAGGCCGCATGATCATCCATCCCAGCCAGATCCCTGTTGCCCACCGTCTGTACAGCCCCACCGACGAGGCGGTCGCCCATGCCCGCAAGGTGAAGAAGTTCTTTGAGGAAGAGGGCCTGGCCAAGGGCCTGGCCTCCGTATCCATGGACGGCGGCATGGTGGATACCCCTGTGTATGTGTCCGCCTGCGAGACCATCGAGCGCTATGAGGCCATCCAGGCCAAGGAAGCCAAGCGTAAGTAACAACTGTGACAGAGCCACCGGCGTTTCACTTATAGAAATTGGAGTTTACTACAAAAAATCGACTTAGATTTTAGGAGAAATGCCGGTGGCAATTTTATCCGCCCGCCTTGACAAAAAAGGGACGAAAGCGATATAATAGCCACAGCAAATGAAACTTAGTTTCATTTGGTAAAATTTAAGGGGGAACAACAAAATGAAAAGGACGAACCGCATCCTGGCATTGATCCTGGCGCTGGTTATGGCCCTCGCCCTGGCGGCCTGCGGCAACGGCGCCGGCACCGGCAACACGCCCTCCACCACTGCGCCCGAGACAAGCGCGCCTGAGACCACCGCGCCCGAGACCACCGCTCCTTCCACCGGCGACAAGGACTACGGCGACTACTCCGCTGAAAACCCGCTGGAGCTGAAGCTTTCCCACTTTGCCGGCAACGACACCAACCAGCTGGCCCAGCTGGCCATCGCCTTTGAGCGCATCGTCGAAGAGAAGACCGGCGGCGCTGTGGACGTGGTCATCTATGGCGGCGGCGTGCTGGGCAACGACCGTGAGTCCTTTGAGAGCGTGATCGCCGGCACTCTGGATATGGCCGTGAACAACACGCCCATTATCTCCAACTACGATGAAATCTTCCAGGTGCTGGATCTGCCTTACCTGTTCCAGGATTACGATCACATCAACGCCTTCCTGGCCTCTGACATCTGCCAGCAGCTGCTGGACAGCCTGACCTCCACCGGCGCGCGCATGCTGTGCATGCAGGCCGTGGGCTTCCGCAACATGGATATGTGCACCGGCCCCGTCAAGACTCCCGCCGACATCGCCGGCACCAAGATCCGCGTCACCGACAGCCCCATCTACCGCGCTCAGTATGAGGCCTGGGGCGCCAATCCCCAGATCATCGCCGGGCCCGAGGTGCTGACCGCCCTGCAGCAGGGCACCATCGACGGCTGCGACAACGTGCACAACGTGCAGTACGCCGACCGCTACTATGAGTTTGCCAAGTATATCTCCATCACCGAGCACGCCGTCCACTTCAACGGCCTGACCATCAATAACGCCCTGTTCGAGGGGCTGAGCGCCGACCTGCAGGCCGACATCCTTGCCGCCGCCCAGGAGGCCGCCGCCGAGCGGACCGAGGCCCTGCGCGTGGAGAACGACGAGCTGCTGACCACCATGGAGTCCGAGGGCGCCGTCGTCACCAAAGACGTGGACAAGCAGTCCTTCATTGACGCGGTGCAGCCCCTGTATGAGGACTTCACCGCCAACCACTCCGCCGGCTCCTATGTGGAGCAGATCCAGGCTCTGGCCGGCTGATCCGAAGAAAAAGAGAGATTGTTCAGCCTTGGGACAGGCGCGCGTCGGTTGCGTCGCGCCTGTCCCAATTTTTTAGGAAGCGCCGAGGATCCCTGCCGTGCAGGACGATCCGGCGCTTGCTTAAGCCAAAGGTCGAGAAAGGAGCGCGTGCATGGTTTCCACGCTGCAAAAGGTCAGTGATGTGCTGACCAAGATCATGAGGGTCGTCATGGTCGTCCTGTTCATCTGGATGGTCGTGTCCCTGGGCATCCAAGTAGGAGCCCGATACATCTTCCACAAGAGCTTCGTCTGGTCGGAGGAATCCGCCCGGTACTGCATGATCTGGATGGTCTTTATCGGCGCCACTGAGATCATCTTCAATGACGAACATATCAAGGTTACCGTCATCGAGGACCTGGTGCACGGTCTGGGGAAGAAGATCGTGCTGGTTCTGCAAGACATTGTGGGGCTGATCTTTTCCGTGATGCTGGCCTACTACAGCTTCCCCCAGGTGGCCCTGGCCTCCAAGGCCGTCTCCTCCAACATGGATATCAACATGGGGATCGTTTACGGGATCTTCCCCGTGGTCACCATACTGATGGTAGTGGCCTATCTGTTCCGCCTGATCCTGGTCTTTGCCAAACAGCCTGAGAAGGGAGGGGAGCAGGCATGAACTCTGTCGCGCTGTTCTTTATTCTGGCCGTGGTCCTGCTGGTCATCGGCGTGCCGGTGGCCACCACGCTGGGCCTGTCCTCAGTCATCTTTATTATCCTGGAGGGCATTCCCACCTCCACTGTTATCCAGCGGATGTTTGCCGGTGTGGATGTGGTGGCCCTCATGTGCATCCCATTCTTCATTCTGGCCGGCGACCTGATGGCCAAAGGCGGGATTGCAAAGCGCCTGGTACGGGTGGCCAACCTGGTGGTGGGCAACATTACCGGCGGCCTGGCCTACGTAACCATCATTGTCTGCGCCCTGTTTGCCGCCATGACCGGTTCCGCCATGGCCTGCTGCGTCACCGTGGGCGCCATTATGATCCCCTTCATGGACGAAGCCGGCTATGACCGGTCCTTCTCCGCCGCCATCGTGGCGGCCGGCTCCGTACTGGGCCCCATCATCCCGCCCAGCACCGCCATGATCATCTATGCGGCCAACACCAATACGTCCATTTCCTCGCTGTACCTGATGGGCATCCCCGCCGGCCTCATCCTGGCGCTCGGCCTGTGCGTGCTGAGCTTCTTCTACTGCAAGAAGCGCGGCTATAAGGGCCTGTCCAAGACCGCCTGCCTGAACATGGGGGAGGGCGAAAAGCTCACGGGGAGTAAGGTATTCAAGACGGTGGTGGGCGCGATCCCCGCCCTGGGTTCTCCCGTCATCATCCTGGGCGCCATTTTCTCCGGTTTCTGCACCCCCACCGAGGCGTCGGTCATCGCGGTCATCTATTCCTTTATCATCGGCATCTTTGTCTACCGGGAACTGAAGATCCGCGATATCGGCAAGGTGCTGCTGGGCTCCGCCAAGAGTACCGCCAAGGTCATGTACATCGTGGCTGCCGCCGGACTGTTCGCCTGGGTCATCTCCTACGCCCGCGTGCCCCAGATCATCCTGGACGTGCTCATGAGCATCTCCGACAGCCGCGCCGTGCTGTACTTCATCATGATCGCGGTGCTGCTGGTGATGGGCTGCCTCATGGACGCCACTCCCATCATGCTGATCACCATCCCCATTTTCCTGCCCATCTGCAATGCCGTGGGCATCAACGCCCTCCATTTCGGCATCTGCATGTGCGTGGCGGTGTGCATCGGCTTTGTGACCCCGCCCTTCGGCACCTGCCTGTTCACCGCGATGGACGTGGCGAAGGTCAGTATGACGAATCTGGTCAAAAAGATATTCCCCTTCGTACTTTTGATGATCGCCATCCTGTTCCTGCTGGTGTATGTGGAACCCCTGACCATGTTTGTCGTATAAGGAGAAGAAAACGATGGCAGACGTATTGATCCTCTTCGGGCACCGGCCCGACATCCCCATGAAGGTGGAGCGGCGGCATCTGGATGCGGTCCAGGCCGCCTGCTCCGGCAAGGTGTACTACTACCAGACCGAGGAGGAGGCTTTGGCCGACGGCGTGGACGCCGAGGTCCTTTTCCTCTGGGGCGGAAGCGGCAGGATGCCTGAGGCATGGTGCGCATCTTCCAAACGGCTGAAATGGATCAACTCCTTTTCCGCCGGCGTCAACCCCATCATGGACGGTCCCATCTCCGATCTGCCGGTGCGTCTGACCAACGCCAAGGGCATTCACGGCAAGACCATGGGCGTGACCACCATGGGGTACATCATCTCATTTCTGCGGCATTTCCCAACCATGCTGCGCCAACAGCGCGAGCATGTGTGGGACAAGACCACCGTCACCTTTATGGAACCCACCGGCCTGACCGTGGGCATCATCGGCGCCGGCGCCATCGCCGGCGAGGTGGCCCGGCTCTGCAAGAGCATGGATATGACGGTACTGGGCGTCAAGCGTACCGTTACGCCCCTGGAGCACTATGACCGGGTCTACCCCAACACGGAACTGGACACGGTGCTGGCCGCCTCCGACTTCGTGGTGATCCTCACGCCCCTGACCGACGCCACACGGGGCATGATCGGCGCGGCGCAGCTGGCCAAAATGAAACCCACCGGCGTGCTCATCAACATTGCACGCGGGCCTGTGGTGGATACCGAAGCGCTGGTAGAAGCGCTCCAGAAGGGCATCATCGGCGGCGCCGCCCTGGACGCCGTGGATCCGGAGCCGCTGCCTGCGGACAGCCCCCTGTGGGACATGGAACAGGTGATCCTTACGCCCCACTGTGCGGCGGACAGCACCCTCTATATGGACCGGGCCATGGAGCAGTTCTGCGAGAACCTGAAGCATTTTGAACAGGGCGAGCCTCTGTTCAACGAGATCGACCTGAAGCGAAAGTACTGAGCACCGGCAGGGGCAGGGACCGAAGCGGCCCCTGCCCCTGCGGCCATGTATAACGAAGGGAGCGTGGTCAGCAATGACGGAAAAGGAAAATGTCCTGCATGCACTCCGGCACGACGGGAAGGCGGAGTGGATCGCCAACATTACAGACAGCGTGCGCTTTTTCACAGTACCCCAGTCCCGGGACAAGGTAAAGGAGGGGCTGGACTGGTTCGGCGTGCGCTGGCGGGATTTTTCCCCGCTGAACGAGCCGCTGTTCGAGGACATATCGGAGTGGAAGGAGCGGGTGGTATTTCCGGACCTGGACGCCATCGACTGGAAGACGGAGGCCGAACGGCTCCTGCCCGGACTGGAGCGGGAAAGCAAGGCGCTGTGGCTTTCCCTGTCTCAGGGCCTGTTTGAGCGCCTGCACTCCCTGCTGGGATTTGAATATGGCGCGACCTCCTTCTATGACGACCCGGAGGCAACGCTGGAGCTGATCGGGGCGCTGACCGATTTCCGCCTGAAGCTCATGGAAAGGCTGATCGACCTGTATGATCCGGATATCGTGGATTACCGGGACGATTATGGTACCCAGACCAGCCTGTTCTTTTCCCCGGAGATCTTTGATGCCTTCTTCCTGCCTTCTCTGAAACGGATCGCGGACTATGTGCATGCGCGGGGCAAGGTGTTCGTCTTCCACTCCTGCGGAAAGGTGGACCCGCTGGTGGGGCGCTTCGCAGCGCTCGGCGCGGATACCTGGGATTCGGTGATGCCCTGCTGTGACCTGCCCGCGCTCTATGCGCAGTACGGGGACCGGCTGGGCTTCTCCTCCAACATGGATATGCAGAAATTTGACTTCTGTACGGAGGAGGAGGCCCGCGCGGTGGTGCGTTATTACATCGACACGTTGGGCGGCAGGAACAATCTGCTGCTGTGGGATTTGTATCCTATGAAGCTGAAACTGGATCCGGCCATCCTGCGGGATGAAATACGCACCTATGGGCGCCTCCGGAGAAGCTGAGCGGATTTATTTCTGCCCCAAGAGTTCCTTTACACTTGCGTGCTTGGAAAAATTGTGCTAAAGTTTTACGTAATGAAATGAAGTGAAGGGTGTAGAGGGAACATGACGGCCAAATTGTCAAAACTCAATCAATCAGTGGAAAAGGTGCTCCAGATCATCGAGATCATGGCGCATGAGCGGCAGCCCATGCGCCTGCAGGATGTGGCGGCCGGATGCGGCATGCCGGCCAGCACGGTCCTGCGGATGCTCAATACGCTGCTGGTGTACGGCTACGTGAACCAGGATCCCCACAGCCTGCGCTATTCCCTGTCGCTGAAATTCGCACAGATCGGCAGCCGGGTCTGTGAGCAGGTGAGCCTGCGGGATATCGCGCATCCCCTGCTGGCGGAGCTGTCCCGGGAGTGCCGCGAGGCCTCCTGTCTGGCCATCGAGGAGGACATGGAAGTGGTCTATACCGATGTGGTGGACGGCCCGGACAGTATGCTCAAGATCATGCAGCGGATCGGAAAACGGGCGCCCATGCACTCCACCGGCATCGGCAAGCTGCTGCTGCTGAATTACAGCGAGGAGCAGCTGGACGAATACATAGCCGCCAAGGGACTGCCTGCACTGACCCCCAATACCCTGGTCACCAAACAGGCCCTGGCGGCTAAGCTGGAGGAGATCCGCGGCCAGGGCTATGCCCTGGATGATGAGGAGTGCGAACTGGGGGCCCGCTGCGTGGCCGCGCCCGTTCGGGATTATACCGGCCGGATCGTGGCCGGGATCAGCATTTCCGGGCCCATCTCCCGGATGACGATGGAGCATATCCGGGAGGTAGCCCCCGTGGTCACGGGGACGGCGGCCCAAATCTCCAAGGCCCTGGCCTATGACGCCATGTGAACGGCAGCGAAAACCCCCGCCCACGCAATTGCGTGGGCGGGGGTTTTGTTACAGGATCACGTTGATTTGACGGCCCGCGATCCACTGCTGGAGCGAGTCGAATACGATCTTGCAGCGCTCCTCCATGGATTCGGCGGAGGCGAAGGCCACGTGGGGGGTAACGATGGTGTTCTTGCTGTGGAGCAGGGGGTGGTCGGCGGACAGAGGAGGCTCCACTTCGAACACGTCGATCCCGGCGCCGCCCAGATAGCCGCTGTTCAGCGCGTCGGCCAGGGCCTGGGAGTCCACCACCGGGCCCCGGGCGGCATTGATGAGCAGCGCGCCCTGCTTCATTTTGGCGATGTTCTCCTTGCCGATCAGGCCCTTGGAGGATTCGTTCAGCGGACAGTGGAGGGAGACGAGGTCCGACTGCGCCAGCAGTTCGTCCAGGGAGACGAACTGGATGAAGGAGGGCTCGTCCCCCTTGACGTGCCGCTTATTGCCCAGCACCCTGCAGCCAAAGGCGTGGAACAATTCCGCCGTACGCCGGCCGATGGCCCCTACGCCCACGATGCCCACCGTCTTGCCCTGCAGCTCGCAGCCCACCAGGCCGTCCTTGGTCTGCCCGGCGCGGCAGCGCGCCTCCACCTGGGGAACGTTGCGCAGCAGAGAGAGGGCCATGCAGATCACCAGCTCCGCAACGGCCTGGTTGGAATAGCCGGCGGCGTTGGATACCTTCACGCCCTTGGCGCGGCAGGCGTCCAGGTCCACGTGGTCCACGCCGGTGAAGGCCACGTCGATGAACTTCAGCTCCGGGCAGGCGGAAATGACCTCGCCCTTCAGCGGCATATTGGCGATCATGATCACGTCGGCGGCCTTGGCGCGCTCGATCTGCACCTGGGGATCGGTGTCCTTGGGGTAGGCCTGGAACGTGTGCCCCGCATCCACCAGGGGCTTGGCGCAGGCGTTCAGGATCTGGTCCGGCACGCCCAGGGATTCCAGCAAAACAATGTTCATCCGGGAAGCATCCTCCTGTCGTTTACACGCTGTAAATTTCATACATTAAAATGTAGTTTTATTATATCACCTTTTTTGCCCCTTGACAAGCCCTTTTTCCCGCAGCGTCAAAGGTTTCCGGAGGAAAACGCGCCTTGCAGCAGCGCCCCCAGCAGGAGGGGCAGGACAAGGGCCGACAAAAACAGAACGGCCTCCAGGACCAGGTCCCCGCGGCGGCGGCGCAGGCGGCGCCGCTCCCAGTAGCGGCTGACGTCGTCCTGCCGGAAAAGGGCCAGCAGAACCGTGATGCGGGAGAGCAGGACGACCAGCGTCAAAGCGGTCGCCCGGTCGAGGGCGGAAACGCCGCCGAATTGGAGCAGCCCCACCAGATCGCCCACGCCCCGGACCGCGCCGATACAGAACACCGCCAGGGCGGGCCAGCTGCCCCGGAGCAGTCCCCAGAGCACCACCGCCGTGGGCAGCAGTCCGGCGGCCGCAAGCAGGAGCACAGGGCCGCTCCGGTACGGCCAGACGGGCAGCGTCCGTTCCAGCGCGGTCAAAAGCAGGTTCAGAAGCAGCAGGGCCGCCAGCCACCTGCGGCCGCGTTTTTCTTCCGGATGATCCTTCATGGCGTTGCCTCCCAAGCAGATGAAGTTCAATTGATTCTATCCTATCACGACCCCTACCCAATTGCAATTTTTTGTGTTATGATACCCTCGGTGAATCCGGGGCAGTACGCCTGCCGGACTTCCGGCGGGCGTATGCCGTGTAATGCCATGGGATGACCCAATCAAGGAAACCCGGGAGGAATGTACATGAGCCGCGCAGACGAGCTGTTCATCCAAAACTGCAAGGAGATCCTGAGCCACGGCGTTTGGGATACCGATCTGGAGGTGCGCCCCCGGTGGGAGGATGGCGCCCCCGCCCATACCGTGAAGCGCTTCGGCATCGTCAACCGCTACGACCTGCGGGAGGAGTTCCCGGTCCAGACCATCCGCCGCATGGCGTTCAAAAGCGCGGTGGACGAGCTTTTGTGGATCTGGCAGAAAAAATCCAACAATGTCCATGATTTGAACAGCCACATCTGGGACGCCTGGGCCGACGGGAGCGGCTGTATCGGAAAGGCCTACGGCTACCAACTGGGGGTGAAGCACCGCTACCCCGAGGGGGAGTTCGACCAGGTGGACCGGGTGCTCTACGACCTGAAGCATAACCCTGCCTCCCGGCGTATCCTGACCAATCTCTACAACCACCACGACCTGCACGAGATGGCCCTGTACCCCTGCGCCTATTCCATGACCTTCAATGTCTCGGGCAGGACCCTCAACGCCATCCTGAACCAGCGCAGCCAGGATATGCTCACCGCCAACGGCTGGAACGTGATGCAGTACGCCGCCCTGGTGCACATGCTGGCCCAGGTCTCCGGCCTGGTACCGGGGGAGCTGGTCCATGTGATCGCGGACGCGCATATCTATGACCGGCACGTGCCGGTGGTGGAGGAGATCATTGCCCGCAAGCCTTACCCGGCTCCCCGGCTGCGGCTGGATCCGGCGGTGGAGGACTTTTACCGCTTTACCCCCGCCAGCGTAAAGCTGGAGGGCTATCAGTTCCATCCGCTGGATACGCCCATCCCGGTGGCGGTGTAAGGGGGCGGGCGCATGAATCTGATCGTGGCGGCGGACCGGAACTGGGCCATTGGAAAGGACGGGGATCAGCTGTGCTATCTCCCGGCCGACCTCAAGCGCTTCCAGGCCCTGACCACCGGACACACGGTGATTTTCGGCCGGAAGACCCTGGCCACCTTTCCCGGCGCACGGCCTCTGAAGGGGCGCCGGAACCTGGTGCTCTCCCGGCAGGCGGGACTGGAGATCGAGGGGGCGGAGGTCTTTCAGGACCTGGACGCCCTGCGCAGGGCCGCCCCGGCGGATGCCTTCGTCATCGGCGGGGAGAGCGTATACCGCGCCCTGCTGGACGCCTGCGACACCGCCTATGTGACCAGGATCGACGCCGCCTGGCCCGCCGACTCCTTTTTCCCCGACCTGGACCGGCGGGCGGACTGGTACGTGGCCGGGGCGGAGGCTCCGCTGGAGCACGAGGGGCTCGTCTTCCGCTATGTGACCTATCGCAGGAGGCCTTAGTATGTATGCCGACGCGCTGCGGGCCTATTCGCCCCAAAACGAGCAGGAGGACGCGGACCGGCGGATGATCCTGGAGTATATCCGCCGTTTTCCCGACAATATCCTCACCCGGGACAACGCGATCGCCCACATGACCAGTTCGGGTTTCGTGGTCAACGCCGACGCCTCCAAAGTGCTGATGGCCCACCATAACCTCTACCGGGTGTGGGCCTGGACCGGCGGCCATGCCGACGGGGAAGCCGACCTGCTGGCAGTGGCCCTGCGGGAGGCGCGGGAGGAGACCGGCGCGGAGCATGTCCGGCCCCTGTCCGCACAGATCGCCTCGGTGGATATCCTGCCCGTCTGGGGCCACGTGAAGAGGGGGCGGTATGTATGCGCCCACCAGCATCTGAACGTCTCCTATCTTCTGGTGGCCGATGAAACCGATCCGCTCCGGGCCCGGGAGGGGGAGAATACCCGGGTGGGCTGGCTCCCGGCGGAGCATCTGCTGGAATACACCCGGGAGTGGCAGATGGACGGGGTGTATACCAAGCTGCTCGCCCGCGCCAGGGCGCTGCTGGGCCGTGAGACCGGACGCGCATAGGAAGACGGCGGGCGGCTGGAACGAGAAAACCCGTGCGCGGCTCCGTTTGAGCCGCGCACGGGTTTGCATCCGTTCCCATCCGGTCCAACTCCGGTCAAGCGCCGGAACAGCGTTTGACCGCGCGCAGCGGGCCGGGCCTTTGGAGCCGATCGCCGCGCCGAAGACACGGCGTCAGTCGTCGTCTTCCGCTTCCGTGGGGGGCAGCTTGGATACCAGGGCCCACTCCACCCGGCGGTCGGTGAGTTCCTCTACCTTGATGTGCAGACCGCAGGCATCCACCTCCGGGTGGCTGCCGTCCTCGGGAATGACGGAAAGCTGGGCAAAGACCAGACCGCCCAGGGTCTCGGTATCCTCGTCCTCAGGGAACTGCACGTCCAGCGCCTGGGCTACGTCGTCCAGATCGGCCCCGCCGGCGATCCGCCACAGATTGTCGCCCAGAGGCACGATCTCCTGGTCCTCCAACGGGTCGAACTCGTCGTAGATATTGCCCACGATCTCCTCCAGCAGGTCCTCCATGGTCACCAGACCCGAGGTGCCGCCATACTCGTCCACCACGATGGACAGGTGCACCTTCTTGCTCTGCATATCGCGGAACAGAATGTCGGCCCGCACCGACTCGGGCACGAAATAGGCCGGGCGCAGCAGCTGGCGAAGGGGTTTGGGGGCGGGTTTGCGGGCGTTGAGCAGCCAATCCCGGGTGTTGAGGATGCCGATGATATCGTCGGCGTCCTCCTCGTACACCGGGAACCGGGACAGGCCGGAGTCCTCGATGGTCTGCTCGATCTCCTCCGCCGTGTCCTCCGCCCAGAGCATCACCATATCGGTGCGGTGGACCATTACGTCCTCGGCGGTGGTGTTGTTGAACTCAAAAATATTCTCGATCATTTCTTTTTCGCCGGACTCAATGGCGCCCTGCTCCTCGCCGATGTCCACCATCATGCGGATGCCCTCTTCCGATACCTCATCGCCCTCCTCGTTGGGGTCGATATGTACCAGACGGAGCACGCCGTTGGTGGAGACGGTCAAAAGCCAGATGAGCGGGCGCATGGCCACCGACAGCGCGCTTACCACACCGCAGGCAAAGCGGGCCACCGGCTCGCTCTTCTTCATGGCGATGCGCTTGGGCACCAGCTCCCCGAAGACCAGGGTAAAGAAGGAGAGGATCACGGTGATGAGGATGACCGACAGGGTGTGGACCGCCCCGGCGGCGGCGTCGGGCAGGGCGTACTGAACGGTAAAAAAGCGGGTGATGCGTCCGGCAAAGTTGTCCGCGGCGAAAGCCGAACCCAGAAAGCCCGCCAGGGTGATGCCGATCTGGATGGTGGAGAGGAAGCGGGTGGGCGTCTCCACGATCGCCAGCAGGCGGACGGCCTTTTTGTCGCCCTCCTCGGCCTGGCGGCGGACCACCGCCTCATTCAGGGAGAGGACGGCGATTTCCGTGGCGGCGAAAAAGGCGTTAAGGGCGATGAGCACGACTTGTAAGAGCAGCTGCGGCCATAACGGGGGTTGCAAAACAAATTCCTCCTTAAAAAATACGGGACAAATTGGATGCGATACAAAATTCAGTATACCATGTTTGGGGAAAAAATCTATATAAATGAAGAAAAAACTTGGGATGCATGGTATAATAGCCGCGATACGGCTGTTATGCCGCTTGCCCGGCACGCTGCGTTCCCGCCCTGCGGGCTTCCGCCGCGAACGGGTTGGCATCTGTGGGATCCGGGCGGCAACACGGCGCTTCCGCCGCGCAGGCCCCATATGTAATCCTGACAACGGAGTGAGCGGATATGAACCAAGCAAAACCGCGCCGCGGCGCGCTGCGCAGATGGCTGGACGAGCCGGGGGTCTTCCTCAAGTGGGTGGCCTTTGCCTGCGTCATCGGCATCGTGGTGGGCGGCGTGAGCACCGCCTTTTATTTCTGCTTTCACTGGGCCACCACCCTGCGGCAGGCCCACCACTGGCTCATCGTTCTGCTGCCCGCCGGGGGCGCGGCCATCGTGCTGCTCTACCGGGCCTGCGGGATGGAACGGGACCGGGGCACCAACTTCGTGCTGGTGGCCGTGCGGGAGGACCAGCCCCTGCGCCTACGTACCGCGCCGCTGGTCTTCCTTTCCACCATTATTACGCATCTGGTGGGCGGCTCCTCCGGCCGGGAGGGGGCCATCCTTCAGATCGGCGGCTCCATCTCCTCCAAGATCGGCCACTGGATGGGGCTGAACGACAAGGACCGGCGCATCATTACCATGTGCGGCATGTCGGCGGCGTTCTCCGCGCTGTTCGGTACGCCCCTGACGGCGGCCATGTTCGCCATGGAAGTCACCAGTGTAGGCGTGCTCTATTATGCCGCCATCGTTCCCTGCGTCCTCTCGGCCATCATCGGACTGTGGGTGGCGCAGTTTTTTGGCGTGCCCGGCACTGCCTTTGACCTGGCGGGGGTGCCCGATCTGACCCCGCTGACCCTGGTACAGGTGATCGGTATGGGCATTTTGTTTGCCGCCCTTTCCATCCTGTTCTGCCGGCTGATGCACGCCGCGCCGAAGATCTACGACCGTTTCCTGCCCCGGCCGGTGCTGCGGGCCGCAGTGGGCGGAGCCGTCGTGATCGGGCTGACGTTCCTGGTCTGGCTGTGGAACCCGGGCACTTACGACTATAACGGCGCGGGGGAGGCGGTCATCCACGCCGCGATCGGCGGTCAGGCCCGGCCCGAGGCCTTTTTTCTGAAGATGCTCTTCACCACCATCACGCTGGGAGCGGGGTTCAAGGGCGGTGAGATCGTTCCCGTTTTCTTTACCGGGGCGACCTTCGGCTGCACCGTGGCCCCGCTGCTGGGACTGCATCCCTCCTTTGGGGCGGGGCTGGGCATGGTCAGCGTCTTCTGCGGCGTCACCAACTGCCCGCTGACCTCCCTGCTGCTTTCCCTGGAGCTGTTCGCCGGAGACAGCTACGGGATGTTTACCGGACAGAGCCTGGGGCTCTTCGCCGTCTCGATCGGCGTTTCTTATATGCTTTCCGGTTATTATGGCCTGTATAGCGAACAAAAAATCGTTTATAGTAAGCTCAAACCGGAATTTATCAATAAGAAGGCGAACGAGCATGAGCAGAAGTGAGGCCCTGTTTTTCGGCGGAAGCATTTTGACCATGGAGGATGCTCCGGCCCCGGAGGCGGTGCTGGTCCGGGATGGAAAAATTGCCGCGGCGGGCCCGCTGGCCGCCCTGACGGCGCTGGCCCCCGGCGCCCGGCGGCGGGACCTGGAGGGGTGCTGCCTGATGCCCGCGTTTTTGGACGCCCACTCCCACATCACGGCGTTGGCCTCCACGCTGGGCCTGTGCCAATTGGGGGCGGCGGGCTCCTTTCGGGAGATCCGGACGGCCCTGCAGGACTACCGCGCGGCCCATCCGCAGGGGTGGACGGTCGGGTTTGGCTACGACCACAACGTGCTGGACGAGCGGGCGCACCCCACGCGGCAGGTGCTGGATGAATGTATGCCCGGAGTCCCTGTCCTCATTACCCACGCATCCGGCCACATGGGGGTGGCCAGCACCGCCGCGCTGGAGGCCATGGGGATCACCGCGGACACCCCGGACCCGGAAGGCGGCAGGATCGGCCGGGAGGCCGACGGACGCACGCCCAACGGCTACCTGGAGGAGACCGCCTTCCTTCGCATCCGCGCCGCCCTGCCCGCGCCGTCCCGGGCGGATGCGTGCAAGGCCCTGGCGGCGGCGGAGCAGGCCTACCTGTCCCACGGCATTGTGCTGGCCCAGGAGGGGCTGGCCGACCAGGGGCGGTACGATCTGCTGGCATCGGCGCGGCTGACGGTGGACACCGTGGGCTATGCGGATTTGAAACATGACCCGGACCTGGCGGAGCGGCCCGGGATCGGCGGGTATAAGATCTTTCTGGACGGGTCGCCCCAGGGACGCACCGCCTGGATGCTGGAGCCCTACGCGCGGCAGGAGGAAGGGGAGACGGATTACCGGGGCTACCCGGTCTATTCCGACGACGAAGTGACGGGATTTTTGCGTACGGCGCTGAAGCGCAGGCGGCAGATCCTGGCGCACTGCAACGGCGACGCGGCGGCGGAACAGTACCTGCGCTGTATGGAGCGGGCAGCGGCGGAGACCGGCGTGGAAGCCGCCTGCATCCGGAGCGTGATGATCCATGCCCAGCTGGTCCGCAGGGAGCAGCTGGAGCGGATGAAACGGCTGGGGATGATCCCCTCCTTTTTTGCCGCCCACCTGTGGTACTGGGGGGATGTCCACACGGAGAACTTCGGAGCGCGGCGGGCCGCCTCCATCAGCCCCCTGGCCTGGGCGGCGGAGCTGGGCCTGCCCTTTACGCTGCACCAGGATACCCCGGTCATCCAGCCGGACATGCTGGAGAGCGTGTGGTGCGCGGCGTGCCGGGTGACCCGGCGCGGCGCGGTGCTGGGTCCGGAGCTGCGCCTTTCGCCGCGGGAAGCGCTCAAGGCTGTCACCATCCACGCCGCGTACCAGTATTTTATGGAGAACGAGCGGGGAAGCATCGCCCCCGGCAAGCGGGCGGATCTGGTGATCCTGAGCGGCGACCCGACGGCGGTAGAGCCCATGTCCATCCGGCAGATCCGGGTGCTGGAGACCATCAAGGACGGAACGACGGTATACGCGCGCTGAACGAAAGCGCGCGGAGGGCGGCCTGGCGGGGCGCTCTGCCGGAAGGGAGAAGGGAGCGATCGTATGAACCTGTTTGATATCATGGGGCCGATCATGGTGGGGCCGTCTTCGTCCCATACGGCGGGGGCGGCGCGGATCGGGCGGATTACCCGGCGGCTGCTGGGGGAACCGCCTGTTTCGGCCCAGCTGCTGCTCCACGGGTCTTTCGCGGCCACCGGCGCGGGGCACGGCACCGACCGGGCCCTGGTGGCGGGGCTGCTGGGCATGCGGCCTGACGATCCCCGCCTGCCCCGCTCCTTTGAGCTGGCGAAGGAGGCCGGGATGGACCTCGCCCTGGGAAAGACGGTGCTGCGCGGAGCGCACCCCAACACGGTGCTGCTGCGGGTGAAGGGCGGCAGCGGCCGGGAGATGGAGGTGGTGGCCTCCTCTCTGGGCGGCGGCCGGGTGAAGGTCTGCTCCATCGACGGCCTGGAGGCCAGCTTTACGGGGGACCTGCCTACCCTGATCATCCGCAACCGGGACAAGCCCGGCATGGTGGCCGAAGTCACCGGCGTGCTGTCCCGGCGGCAGGTGAATATCGCCGCGATGCAGCTCTACCGGGATATGCGGGGCGGTCTGGCGGTGATGGTCATCGAGAGCGACCAGCCCATCTGCGGCGCGGCGGCGGAGGAGCTGCGGGCCTGCCCCGGCATCGTCAGCGTGACTTATCTGGATCTGGAAGGAGAGGAATGAGCCATGGCGTTTTCATCCGTTGAGGGACTGTTGGCGGCTGCCCGGACGACGCCCCTGTGGCAGGCGGTATTGGAGGACGACCAGCGGGACCGGGGCGTGGCGCGGGAGCATTCCTGGGCGCAGATGGAGCGTCTTTGGAAGGCGATGCAGGCTCCGCTGGAGGACTATGATCCCGCACGCCGCTCGCCCAGCGGCCTGAGCGGGGGAGAGGGCGCCCGGCTGGACGGGACGGGACCGGGCCTGTGCCCGCCCTTTCTGCGCAGGATCATTGCCGCGGCGCTGAAAACGGGGGAGTGCAACGCCTGTATGCGCCGCATCGTGGCCGCCCCCACGGCGGGGGCCAGCGGCGTGCTGCCCGCAGTGCTCATCCCCCTGCGGGAGCGGGACGCGCTCAGCGACGAGGTCATGATCCAGGCCCTCTATGTCGCCGCGGGCTTTGGGCAGGTCATCGCCACCCGCGCCTCCATCGCCGGTGCGGAGGGGGGGTGTCAGGCCGAAGTGGGCTCCGCCTCCGGCATGGCCGCCGCCGCGCTGGTGCATGTGATGGGCGGAACGGGGGAGCAGATGGCCCATGCCTGTGCCATGGCCTTGTCCAACACCCTGGGGCTGGTGTGCGACCCGGTGGCCGGGCTGGTGGAGGTGCCCTGCGTCAAACGCAACGTGATGGGGGCGGTCAACGCCCTGTCCTGTGCAGAGATGGCCCTGTCCGGCGCGGAGAGCGCCATTCCCTGTGACGAGGTCATTGACGCCATGCGCGCCGTGGGCGACGCCCTGCCCGCCGCGCTGCGGGAGACGGGCGGAGGCGGATTGGCGGCCACACCCACCGGCAGAAGGATCGCGGAAGGGATGTAGGGCGGGCCGGGCGGAGCCCGCACAAGCGTTCTTGCCGCAGGCAAGAACCTTGGCGCAAGGCGGAATTCATTTCCGCCGCGCAAGGGAAAGGAGGGGGCCCCGCGAAATGGATGGAATATTTCGCGGGGAAGGACGCCCTGCCCGCCGCGCTGCGGGAGACGGGCGGAGGCGGATTGGCGGCCACACCCACCGGCAGAAGGATCGCGGAAGGGATGTAGGGGGCGATTCGCGGAAAAGCGGCAAAGCGCCGCCCGGAGAAGGATCAGGAGGAAGAGAACGATGCTGCAATTCAACCATTTCAATTTCAACGTGCTGGACCTGGAACGCTCGCTGGCCTTTTACCGGCAGGCGCTGGAGCTGGAGACGGTCCGGGAAAAGACGGCCCGGGACGGCTCCTTCCGGCTGGTGTACCTGGGGGACGGGGAGACCGGCTTTTTGCTGGAACTGACCTGGCTGCGCTCCCGCACCGAGCCCTACGACCTGGGGGAGCAGGAATTCCATCTGGCATTTCGGACCGACCGGTACGACGCGCTGTATGCCCGCCACAAGGCCATGGGCTGCGTGTGCTTGGAAAACCCGGCGATGGGCGTCTATTTCATCGAGGATCCGGACGGCTACTGGATCGAGATCGTCCCGGCCCGGGAGTAGGATACATGGGGAAAAACGGTAACGGACGCCTGGCCTGGGCGGACCTGCTGCGCTGCGCCGCGCTTTTTGCAGTCGTCCTGCTCCACGTGTCCGGCGCGCGTCTGGCGGATGTGCCGGTGGATTCCGGGGCATTTCAGGTGCTCAATGTTTACGACGGCCTGACCCACTGGTGTGTGCCGGTGTTCGTGATGCTGTCCGGCGCCTTCCTGCTGGACCCCAAGCACAGCCTGCCTCTGCCCAAACTCCTGTTCCGCCACATCCTGCGCATTTTTACGGCCCTGGCGGTGTGGGGCGCGGTCTACGCCGTGGCCAACCATCTGGAGCAGGGCGGCGCATGGACCTGGCCCGGGGTGCGGGAAGCCCTTTGGCAGGCCCTGCGGGGGCACACCCACTATCATTTGTGGTTTTTGTATATGATCCTCGGCCTGTATCTGGTCACGCCGGTGCTGCGGGCCTTCGTCCGGGGCGCGGGCCGGGGGGACTTTCACTGGTTTTTTCTGCTGGTGTTTGTGTTTACCTTCCTGTTGCCCACCCTGCTTCGCCTGCGGCCCAGCCAGACGGCGAGCCTTTGGATCGGCAATCTGAACCTGCATCTGGTCCTGGGCTATGTAGGGTACTACGTGCTGGGCTACTATTTGAAGCAGAACACGCTCAGCCGGGCGGCGGAATTTGCGCTCTATCTGCTGGGCGCGCTGGGGGCGGCGGTCACCGTGGGCGGGACGGCCCTGCTCTCCCGGCAGCGGGGGGAGCTGGTGCAGGTCTTTTATAATTACGACAGCCCTAATGTAGCGCTGATGTCCGTGGCGGTATTCGTGCTGTTTCGGTATGTGCTGGGGGTCAGCGAGGAGCGCTCCCGCCGGGAGCGCCTGTCCAAAGCCGCGCAGGTGAGCTTCGGGATCTATCTGGTGCATGACCTGTTTCTTATGCTGCTGCGCCGCGTTGGGATCGACGCGCTCTCCTTCGCGCCGGCGCTGGCCGTACCGGTACTGGCGGCGGGCATCTTCCTATGCTCCTTTGCCGTGGCGTGGGTGCTCTCCAAGATCCCCCTTGTGGGCCGTTATCTCACATAAAGGAGCCAAAGCCATGCTCTTTTCCAGCTCCCTGTTTCTCTTCCTGTTCCTGCCCCTGGTGCTGCTGGTGTACTATCTGCCCCTGCGCCGCCGGAGGCAGGGGCAGAACGTGTTCCTGCTGGCGGCCTCCCTGTTGTTTTACGCCTGGGGGGAGCCCTGGTTCGTGCTGGTCATGATCGCCTCCATCCTGGCCAACTACGGGTTCGGGCTTTGGGTGGACCGGCGCCGCCGGGCGGGGGCCTCCTGCCGCCTCCCGCTCCTGGCGGCCGCGGCGGCCAATCTGGGGCTTTTGTTTGTCTTCAAGTACCTGACCTTCGTGCTGGACACCCTCAACCGGCTGGGCGGGCATTTTGCAGTGCCGGGGATCGAACTGCCCATCGGCATCTCCTTCTTCACCTTTCAGGCGCTGAGCTATGTGCTGGACGTGCACCGGGGCCGGGGCCAGGTCCAGCGCGACCCCCTGAAGGTGGGACTGTACATCGCCTTCTTTCCCCAGCTCATCGCCGGACCCATCGTCAAATATGAGACGGTGGCGGAGCAGATCGACGCCCGAACGGAGACCTGGACGGACTTTGCCTCCGGGTGCCGCCGCTTTCTGGTGGGCCTGGGGAAAAAGGTGCTCCTGGCCAATCAGCTGGCCGTGGTGGCGGACCGGGCGTTTTCCCTGGGCGGCGGGGAGCTCTCCGCCGCCTTTGCCTGGCTGGGGTCTTTGTGCTACACCTTTCAGATCTACTATGATTTTTCCGGCTACTCCGATATGGCCATCGGACTGGGCAGGATGTTCGGGTTCCACTTTCTGGAGAACTTTGATTATCCCTATGTTTCCCGCTCGATTACCGAGTTCTGGCGCCGGTGGCATATCTCCCTGTCCGCTTGGTTTCGGGATTATGTGTATTTCCCACTGGGCGGCAGCCGGGTGGACTCCAGGGCCAAGCACATCCGCAACCTGTTTGTGGTGTGGCTGCTCACCGGCGTGTGGCACGGCGCCAACTGGACCTTCCTCGCCTGGGGGCTGTTCTACTTCGTGCTGCTGGTGCTGGAGAAATACGGCCGCCTGGGGCGCGGCTGGCCCGCCCCCCTGCAAGGACTGTATACCTTCCTGATGGTGAATTTTGCCTGGGTACTCTTCCGGGCGGACAGCCTGGGCGCGGCCGGGCGGTATCTGGGCGCCATGCTCGGCCTCGGGGCCGCAGGCTGGGACAGCTTGTTTCTCTTCTACCTGCGGGAGAACGTTCTGGTGCTGCTGGCGGCGTCGGCCTTTTCCGTGCCGGCGGGGCGCTGGCTGCGGAAAAAGACCACGGCCCGGCCCAGTCTGCTGCTGGACGTGGGGTACGCGGTGCTGATGCTGCTCCTCTTCGCGGCGGCGGCCAGCTTTCTCATCAAGGGGACCTACAATCCCTTTATCTACTTTAACTTTTAGGGAGGGGAAGAGCGGTGAAGCGCAGAGATACCCTGACCGCGCTGGGATTTTTGGCGGCGCTGGCGCTGGCCCTGGCGGTAGTGGTCTCCTCCTGCTTCGGGGGAGAGGGAGCGCTGGAGACCCTTTTGAAGCAGGCCCTCCGGGACCGGGACGTGCAGGCCGTGCTGGACGGGGCCGAGCGCGCCGTCAATCAGGACCTGGATCGGGATCATTTTTTCATCCAGCTGTTTGGCGGGGTACAGCGGCTGTGCGGCCGCCGGGTGGTGGAGGACGCCGTGGGAGAAAACACGGTGGTAAAGCTCTCGACCGGGGCGCTGAACTTTGTTGATCTGACCGGTCCGGACCCCGCGCCCCAAGCCGCCGAAAACGCCGGGGCTACGGCGGCCCTCGCCCAGGACCTGTCGGAGCGGGGCATCCCCTACCGTTTCCTGCTGGCCCCCCAGAAGATCGGCCGGGATCAGGCGCTTTTGCCCACAGGGGTGACCGACCGCGGCAACGCCGCGGCGGACGCCTTTTTGGCGGGGCTGGCGGAGGCGGGCGCGGCCTATACCGACCTGCGGCCGCTCTTTGAGGAAAACGGGAGCTATGCGGACTGGTTCTTCCGTACCGACCACCACTGGAAGCCGGAGGCGGCTTTTTTTGCCTGGCAGTATCTGACCGGACTGCTGGAAGAGGAATACGGCTTTGCCTGCGACGCCGCCCTTACCCAGGCGTCCAACTGGGACACCCGGGTGCTGGAGGACTTTTTCCTGGGCAGCCAGGGCAAGCGGGTGGGCACGCTCTATGCCGGGACCGACCGCTTAACGCTCTATACCCCGAAGTTTGAAACGCAGCTGACCTACGCCTGTCCCTTTTACGCCATCGACCGCAGGGGACCCTTCCAAACATCGGTCTGCTTTCCCGAACGGGTGGCCCGGCGGGACTGGTTCGGCGGCAACCCCTACACCTATTACGCCGGGGGAGACTACCCCCTGGCCACCGTCACCAACCACCTAAACCCGGACGGCCCCCGGATCGTGCTCCTCCGGGACTCGTTCGCCTGCGCGCTGACACCCTTTTTGGCGCTGTCCTGCTCGGAACTGGTCACCATCGACCTGCGCTATTTTTCCGGCGATCTGCTGGACACCGTCGTGAAGCTGGAGCCCGACCTGGTGCTGAGCCTGATGACGGCGGGTTCGACGGGAAACGCAGCGCTGTTTCCATCCAAAGCCGCATTGGAGGAATGACCCTTGGACGAAGGTAAGACGCTCCCCTCCCACCGCCGCCTTCGTGTTCCAGCGGCTGCTGCGCCGGCGCGGCGCTGCTTTGGGACGCGCTGCGGCTGGACACAAAAAATTTACTTTCCAAATCCGGACGGCTGTAGTAAAATAACTGCGGTTTATTTAAGAGAGAAACAGACATCCTACCCGATGGAGGTATGACATGAGAAAGACCAAGATCATCTGCACCCTGGGCCCTGCGGTAGACAGCGAGGAGACCATCCGAAAGCTGATTTTGGCGGGCATGAACGCCGCCCGGTTCAACTTTTCCCACGGCACCCATGAGAGCCACAGGGCGCAGCTTTTAAAGCTCAAGCGGGTCCGGGACGAGCTGGGGGCCCCCGTGGCCACCATCCTGGATACCAAGGGCCCCGAGATCCGGGTGCGCGCCTTTGCCGACGGAGCGGTGACCCTGGAGCGGGGGCAGGCGTTTACCCTTACTACCGACGACGTGCCCGGCGACGGGAAGCGGGTGTCGGTGACCTACGCCAATCTGCACAACGAGGTGGGCCCCGGCTGCCGCATCCTGGTGGACGACGGGCTCATCGAACTGCTGGTGCAGCAGGTCTGCGGCCATGAGATCCACTGCACGGTGGAAAATGGAGGCGCCCTGTCCAGCAATAAATCCATCAATATTCCCGACGTGCATATCCTGCTGCCCTCCCTGACGGACAAGGACCGGGAGGACATCCGTTTCGCCGTGGAAAACGATTTCGACTTTATCGCCGCCTCCTTCGTGCGCAAGGCCGGCGATGTGGAGGATATCCGCGCCGAGCTGCACAAGCACGGAGGAGACGATATCCGCATCATCGCCAAGATCGAGAACCGGGAGGGCGCGGACAACCTGGACGAGATCATCGCCGCCTCCGACGGCGTGATGGTGGCCCGGGGCGATCTGGGCGTGGAGATCCCCGCCCATGAGGTGCCCATCCTCCAGAAGAAGATGATCAAGGCCACCATCCGGCAGGGCAAGCCGGTCATCACCGCCACCCAGATGCTGGACTCCATGATCCGCAATCCCCGGCCCACCCGGGCGGAGGTGTCCGACGTGGCCAACGCCGTGTTCGACGGCACCTCCTGCGTGATGCTCTCCGGCGAGACCGCCTCGGGCAAATACCCCATCGAGGCGCTGGAGACCATGGTGGATACCGTCCGGGCCGCCGAGGGAGCCATCGACTATTGGGGGCGCTTCCGGGAGAGCAGCCTGCTGCCCGGCGTGTCCACCATCAGCGACGCCATCTCGCACTCCGGCTGCCTGACCGCCATGGATCTGAAGGCCACCGCCATCCTGGCGGCCACCAAGTCCGGCTATACCGCGAAGGTCATCTCCCGCTTCCGCCCCGCCTGCCCCATCGTGGCCCTGTGCCAGACCGAGTCGGCCCGGCGGCAGCTGGCCGTCTCCTGGGGCGTGCACCCCTACCTGTCCGGAGAGGTGGACTCCACCGACCGGATGTTTTCCCTGGCCGTGGAGGTGGCCCGGAAGGAGGGCGCCGTCAAACCCGGCGACACGGTGGTGATTACGGCCGGCGTGCCCATCGGCATCTCCGGCACCACCAACCTGATCAAGGCTCAGGTCGTGGGCGAGCGCCTGTAAGCCGCGCAGAAAAACCCGCCCCGGCGTTTCAAACGCCGGGGCGGGTTTTGGTTTAAAACAAATAGTGACGGGGCTTTTTTTGCAGTGTGACCCAGCGGACTTCCGTGAATTCCTCGATAGCCATGAAGCCGTTCTTGCCGCTTCCGCTCTCCTTCATGCCGCCCAGGGGGGCGTGGGGCTCGTCGCCCAGGGTGCAGTCGTTGATGTGGCAGCAGCCGGCCTCCAGCCGCTCCGCCATGTCCCAGCCCCGGGCAAGGTCGCCGGTGATGATGCCGGACGAGAGGCCATAGTCCGTGTCGTTGGCAATGCGCAGCGCGTCCCCGGCATCCTTGGCAATGATCACGTTGGCCACGGGCCCAAAGACCTCCTGATGGGCGATTTCCATCTCCTCGGTCATGACCAGCACCGTGGGCTCGTATACCAGGCCGTGGTTCTGCCCGCCGCAGAGGATTTCGGCGCCCTGTGCCCGGGCGGTCTCGATCTGGCGGAGGAGCGTATTCATCTGACTTTGGTTGATCAGAGGGCCGATGATGGTGTCGGGCAGCTTGGGGTCGCCAAACTTCAGGCTTTTGGCCTTGGCGGTGAGTTTTTCCAGGAAGGCGTCGGCAATGGACTGCTCCACCACGATACGCTTGGTGTTCATACACACCTGCCCCTGGTGCATATAGCGGCCGAACGCGGCGGCGTTGACGGCATAGTCCACGTCCGCGTCTCCCAGCACGATCAGGGGACAGTTGCCGCCCAGTTCGGCGCAGAAGCGCTTGAGGTTCTGGGCGCACTGGACATTGAGGGCGCGGCCCACCTGCGTGGAGCCGGTAAAGGTGATGCACCGCACCCGCTTGTCGCTGGTGAGCACATCCCCCACCTCGCCGGAGCGGCCCGGGCCGGTGGTGACCAGGTTGAATACTCCTGCGGGGAAGCCGGCGTCCGCAAAGAGCTGGGCCAGCATGACGCCGCCCACCACGGAAGAGGCCTCGGAGGTCTTGAGGACCACGGTGTTGCCGCAGGCCAGCGGGAAGACCACCGCCCGCAGCGCCAGCAGCAGCGCCGCGTTCCAGGGGGAGATGCACCCCACTACGCCCATGGGCTGGCGCCACATCATCCCGACGCAGTCGGGCGTCTCAGAGGGGAACATCTGCCCGTGGACATTGAGGACCTGGCTGGCGGCTTCCCGCAGGAACTCGGGGGAGTTTTTGGCCTGGAATTTGGCGAAGGGTGTGGCCGCGCCGGTCTCACGGTTCAGCGCGTCCACGAACTGATCCATCCGTTCCTCCAGCAGGTCGGCCGCCCGGTTGAGCAGCTTGCGCTTTTCCACCGGGTTGTAGGCCTTCCACATGGGGAAGGCGGCCTGGGCGGCGTCGATGGCCCGGCGGGTATCCTCGCCGCCGCCGTTGGCCACCCGGGCGAAGACCTCGCCAGTGTAAGGGTCGCAGTCGTCGTAGAATTGGCCGCTCATGGCGTCCACCCACGCGCCGCCGATGTACATTTTCTTGCAGTCGGACATGATGACAATATCTCCTTTATTGTTGGGTTTCGTCCTGCTTGCCCTTGCACTTGCCGGTGACGCACAGCAGCAGCGCCGCGCCGATGACGTCGATGACGATGAACACGCCGTAGGGCAGCGTGTAGTCCCCGCCGGACTTGCCCAGCAGCACGGCCATGATGAGGAAGGCGAACTTCTGCAGCAGGGAGGCGATGGGAGAGACGAGGCTGTTGGCGGCGGTGAAGTCATACTTGCCGTACACGGAGATGACCATGGAGGGCATCAGGTTCAGCAGGCCACCGATGCCCAGGCCCACAAAGACGATGGCGATGTAGGTGAAGATGGGCAGCTTGGCGAAGATGAGCAGCAGCAGGGCGATGATGTAGGAGGCGGAGTAGATCACGCTGGCGGTCTTGGTGCCGATCTTCTGGTCCAGCCAGCCCCAGAAGTAGCTGCCGAACAGGCCCACGACGGCGGCCACGGTGAGCATCATCAGGGCGGCGGGCTGGGAATTGCCCACGCTGATCATGCGGGGCACGAACTGGCTGACAATGCCGACGGTGACCATCCACAGCAGGCCGAAGCCCAGGGCCATGCACCACATGTCCTTGTCCCGGAGCAGCTTGCCCAAGGTAAAGGGACTCTTATAGTGGTGGACGGCTTCCGCCTGAGCCTTGAGATCCACGCCCTCGTCCCGGATGTTGTCGGGATACGCCCCGACATCGTGGGGATAGTTTTTGACCCAGAGAAAGGAGGCCGCGCCGAAGACGATGACCACCACGCCCACGATGGCGCAGGCGTTGGGGATGCCGAATCTGCCGAACAGACCGGAAATAATGGCCACGAAGGTGGCGGTGCAGAAGGGGGCGCCCATGGTGGCCCAGCCCAGGGCGATGCCCTTCTTGCGGGGGAACCAGTTGTTCATCAGGGTGGAAGTCACGATCAGGCCGAAGGCGTTGGCCATGAAGGTGAACAGGGTCAGGCAGACCAGGAACATGGTGGGGGAGCTCACCCGGCCAAAGAGGATGTAGATCAGGCCCGTGACGATCAGGGTGACTGCGGACAAATTACGGGCGCCGGTCTTCATAATAAGGCGGCCGAAAACGATGCCGCCCAGCACGCCGATGATGCCGGCGGGGGTGGCGAAGCCCAGCAGTACGTTGGGGTCCCAGCCGTGCAGGGCGGCAAATGCTTCAGGGTAAACATTCAGGGCGTCCACTGAAAGGCCGGCCCAGAAATAGTAGAGCAGAAACGCATAAAGTATCATGCTCCAGCCCCAGGGGCCAAACTTGCTGTTGGTCAGTTGCTTGTTGGTTGGTTTGCCCATAATAATCCCTCCTGTTATTTGTATTGCTGGCGTAATCATATAAAAAAGAACGCCCGTTGTAAAATGAACTTTTACATGATATCATGCAGTAAATACATAGTACAGGAGGGGGCATATGCTGGAATTCGACGTAAGTCTGCTACAGATCCAGGTATTTCTGGCCGTGGCGGAGCAGCACAGCTTTTCCAAGGCGGCGGAGCAGGTAAATCTGGAGCAGTCCACCGTCAGCCGCCGCATCGGCGTGCTGGAGCGGGAGCTGGGCGTGCGGCTGTTCCGCCGGGAGGAGCGCCCAGTGGGGCTGACCGAGGCGGGGGAGCTGCTCTACAGCCGCTGGCGGCCGCTCCTGGCCGCCTTTGAGCAGTCCGTCCAGGTGCTGGAGCGCTTTCCGGACAACTGGGGCCAGCCGCCTGCGGGTATGCACGGTGGATTCCCTCAATGTGCTCAACGATATGCCGGAGGTGCGCAACGCACTGCTGCGCCGGCAGCCGGAGGCCGACCTGTCCTTTGAATACGCCTCGTTTTCTCAGTGGCGCTCCAAGCTGCTGCGGGACGAGGTGGACGTAGTGCTCACCATCGCGTTCGACGCGGGGGAGGCGGAGACGGAGCTGGAGCAGGAAGAAATCTGCACCTGTCCCAAGCTGGTATGTATGCTGCGCTCCAATCCGCTTGCCCGAAAGGAGCGGGTAACCTATGAGGACCTGCGGGGGCAGCGCTTTGTGGGTATACGGGAGCAGGAGACGCCCCGGTATGCGGCCTACGTGCGGGAGATCTGCCTGCGGCAAGGCGGCTTCACGCCGGATATCGCGGTGTGGACCTCCAACGCGCACGGACTGATCAGCGCGCTGCAGCGGGACGACGAGGTGCTGGTGTGCGACCGGTTCCTGCGGGACTATGCAAACCCGCTGCTGCGGGTTTTCCCCCTGCCGGACACATGGAGCGCTCTGTGCGCCGTCCGGCGGCGGGGAAACGCCAACCCCCTGCTGATGGCTTTTTTGGAGGAACTGCGCCGTTATTACCGCTGAAGGCGCCGGGCCGGCCCGTCCGTTTGGATCCGAAAGCCTGCCGCCGGGGGCACGCGCCCAGCCTGCATCTGCCGTCGCCGGGCGGCGGGGGGGTCCCGCCAGCCGCCTGAGGCGCATAAAATAGGCGCAGAGGTGATTGAGGGCATGGAAAACCGCATTCTGGCCCGCCTGCGCCGGAGTATGGGCGTGGAGCCCTGTGGAGCCGACCCGGCGTGGCTGTTGACGCTGCTGACCCTGCTGCCGGTCAATACCTATACCCTGGAGGAGTGGAACCAAGCGCTGTCCCAGGTGTTCGGGCGGCAGATCTGCTGCCCCTCCTACCGGATGCTGGACAGGTATTTACACCGAGCGGTTTTGGATGTAAAATAAAGTCGAAGCGAAAAAACAAGGAGGTGCTTTGTTGAAACTGACCTTTTTCGGCGCGGCCAGGGCGGTCACCGGCAGCTGCCACTGCGTGGAGTGCGGCGGGAAGAAGATCCTGGTGGACTGCGGCTTGCAGCAGGGCAGGGACGAGCGGGACAACCGCCAGCTGGACTTCAGCGCCGGGTACATCGACGCGGTGGTGGTCACGCACGCGCACATCGACCACTCCGGCCGCATCCCTCTGCTGGTGAAACAGGGATTTCAAGGCAATATCTACTGCACCCGCCTGACCGGGCAGCTTTTGTCCATCATGCTGCGGGATTCGGCCCACATCCAGGAGAGCGACGCCCAGTGGACCAACCAAAAGGGCAGGCGGGCTGGCCGGGAGCCGGTGGAGCCCCTTTACACGGTGGCGGACGCAGAGGAAGCGGTGAAACGCATCGTCACCTGCGAGTACGATTCGGAGATCCAGATCGCCGACGGGGTGAAGGCCCGCTTCGTGGATGCCGGCCATCTGCTGGGTTCGGCCAGCGTGGAGATGTGGCTCACCGAGGGGAGCGAGACGCGGAAGATCGTCTTCTCCGGGGATATCGGAAACCGGGACCAGCCCATCATTCGGGATCCCCAGTACATCCGTCAGGCCGATTATGTGCTCACCGAGAGCACTTACGGCGACCGTCTCCACGATGTGAGCGAGCAGCCGGATTACACCGGCGACCTGGCCGCCATCATTGACGAGACGCTGAGCAAGGGCGGGAACGTGATCATCCCCTCGTTCGCCGTGGGGCGTACCCAGGAGCTGTTGTACTTTATGCGGGAGATGAAAGAGCAGGGAATGGTCAAAAGCGTCCCCAACTTCCAGGTCTATGTGGATTCCCCCCTGGCAGGAGAGGCCACGCGTATTTTTTCCGGCGACCTGCACGGCTATCTGGACGAGCAGGCCATCCAGGCGCTGAAAGGCGGGGCCCTGTTCCAGTTCCCGGGGCTGAACATCACCGAGAGCAGCGAGGAGTCCAAGGCGCTGAACCTGGACAAGTCGCCCAAGGTCATCATCTCGGCCTCCGGCATGTGCGACGCCGGGCGCATCCGCCACCATCTCAAGCACAACCTTTGGCGGGCCGAATGCGCCGTGGTCTTCGTGGGCTACCAGGCCGAGGGCAGCCTGGGCCGGCGGCTGTTGAACGGGGTTTCCTCCGTGAAGCTCTTTGGGGAGGAGATCGCCGTCCGGGCCCGGATCGTCAATTTCCACGGCCTGTCCTCTCACGCCGACCGGGACGGTCTGCTGCAGTGGATCGACCACTATCAGCCCAAGCCGCGCCAGGTCTTTGTGGTCCATGGAGACTGCGAAGTCACCGAGATCTATGCGGATACCCTGCGCCAGCGGGGCCTTCCCGCGCACGCGCCGGACTACGAAGAGGTCTACGATCTGCTGGAAAACCGCGTACTGGCCGCCGGCATCCCGCTGCCGCCCAAGTCCGCCGCCGCGGCCCCTGCGGCATCCCCGGCCTACCGGCGTCTGGAAGACATGGGCGCACAGCTCATGCAGGTCATCGCCCGCAACAAGGGCGGCGCCAACAAGGATCTGGGCAAGTTTGCCGACCAGCTGCGCGCCCTCATCGAGAAGTGGGACCGATAGGGCGGAAGCAGGCCGCATAAGCGTGCTGCAAAGCCGCCCCCCAACCCCAAACGTGCAAAAAACCGCCGGGAACTCCGTGAGTCGGAGTTCCCGGCGGCTTTTTGCAGCTGGTCCAGGCAAGTCATGCTGCATAATCATTTCATTCTCTGCCATACTAACCCCATCAAGGAAGAAGCAGGGGAAACGGCATGGAACGATTTCAACTGAAACCGACAATCTATTTTGGCCCGGACGCGCTGGCGGCGCTGGATGCGCTGGCGGGAAAGCGGGTGATGGTCATCACGGACGCGTTCTTATCCAGCTCCGGACTGCTGGACCGGGTGACCGCCCGCCTGACCGGCTGCACGGTGGAACGGTTCACCGAGGTGGTTCCCGATCCCTCTTTGGCCCTGGTGGCGCGGGGGGCCCGGGCGTTGGCGGACTTCCGGCCGGAGGCGGTGGTGGCCTTCGGCGGCGGCTCGCCCATGGACTGCGCCAAAGCCATGGTGGAGTTCGGGAAAAAGCTGGAGACGGGGCTGGCTCCTCTTTTTTACGCGGTGCCCACCACGGCGGGGACCGGATCGGAGGTGACCTCCTTCGCGGTGCTCACCGATACGGAGCGGGGGGTCAAGTATCCCCTGGTGGACGATGCCCTGCTGCCGGACGCGGCGGTATTGGACGCCTCGCTGCTGGCCGGCGTGCCTCCCGCCGTCACGGCGGACACGGGTATGGATGTGCTCACCCACGCCGCCGAGGCCTACGTGGCGAAACAGGCCAGCCCCTTCTCCGACGCGCTGGCGGAGCAGGCCTTCTCACTGGCCTATGAACACCTGAAGCCGGCTTATGAGACGGCGGGGGAGAGCCGGGCCAAGGAGAACATGCTGCTGGCCTCCTGCATGGCGGGGATGGCGTTCAACGCCGCCGGGCTGGGCCTTTGCCACGGTCTGGCGCACAGCCTGGGCGGGCGCTACCACGTGCCCCATGGGCGGCTCAATGCGCTGCTGCTGCCTCACGTCATCCAGTTCAACGCGGCGGACGCCGGAGCCGCCCGGCGGTATGCCCGGCTGGCCGGGCGCTGCGGCCTGGCCCAGAACCCCCGGGCGCTGGCCGCGGCACTCAACCGGCTGCGCGCCGCCCTGAAGCTGCCCGACCGGCTGAGCGCCTGCGGCGTGGAGGCGGGGCAGCTCCGGGGAGACATGGACGCACTGGCCGAGGCCGCCCTGGCCGACCTTTGTACCCCCACAAACCCCAGAAGCGTCTCGGTGCTGGACGTGAAGGCGATCCTGAAGGAGCTGGTATAGCATGGAGGGGCTGTGTTTCTCGGCAGGCATTGCCGGCGGAGCCCCGCCTCCACCGGGCCGGCGGAGCCTGACCGGGCCTGCGGGGCCGCGGCGGCGGAGGTGCCCGGATGAGTGAGCAGCTTTTATCGGTCGGCATTGATATCGGCACCTCCACCACGCAGCTGGTCATCTCGCGGCTGGTCCTGGAAAACCGGGCCAATCCCTTTTCCGTGCCGCGGGTAGCCATCGCGGAGCGGGAGGTGCTCTACCGCAGCGACATCCACTTTACGCCCCTGAAATCGGAGACCGTGATCGACGCCGACGGGGTACGGCGCATTGTGGAAGAGGAGTACCGGAAGTCCGGCTTTGACAAGCGCCAAATCGGCACCGGCGCGGTCATCATCACCGGGGAGACCGCCCGGAAGGAAAACGCGCGGGAAGTGCTCGGCGCCCTGTCGGCCTTTGCCGGAGACTTCGTCGTGGCCACCGCCGGGCCGGACCTGGAGAGCATCCTGGCCGCCCGGGGCGCGGGCGCGGACGCCTACGCCCGGGAGCACCATACCGATGTGCTCAACTTCGATATCGGGGGCGGCACCTCCAACCTGGCGCTTTACTCCCATGGGGAGCTGGTGCGCACCGGATGCCTGGATGTGGGCGGACGGCTGATCAAGCTGGAGCGGGAGACGGGGCTGGTCACCTATGTCTCCCCGGTGCTGCGGAGGACGGGAGTGTGCCCGCCCCCCGCGGCAGGGGAACGGGCACACCCCGAAGCGCTGGCGCCGGTGGTGGAGTTTTTGACTCAGGCGCTGGAACAGGCGGCGGGACTGCGGCCGGGCCGGGATAAGCTGGACGCCCTTTTGACCGAGGGGACCCGGTGGGAGCCGCCGGACCGGCCGCCGGTGTGCTCCTTCTCCGGTGGGGTGGCCGACTGCATCTACACGCCCCAAGGGGACTGGCGCGCCTATGGCGATATCGGCGTGCTGCTGGGCCGGGCCATCCGGGAGTCGCCCCGGTTCCGCGGGGCACAGCTGCGCGCCGGCACCGAGACCATCCGGGCCACGGTGGTGGGGGCGGGCAGCCACTCCACGGAGCTCTCCGGCTCGACCATCTTCTATCGGAACGCGGTGTTCCCGCTGAAAAACCTGCCCATCCTGAAGCTTACCGAGGCGGAGGAACGGGGATCGGCCCAGGCGCTGGAGCAGGCCATCGGGGCCAAGCTGCGCTGGTTTGCCGATGAGGGCGGCCTGAGCCAGTTGGCCCTGGGCCTGCGGGGAGAGGAAAACCCCGGCTATTCCCGTGTGCGGGAGCTGGCCCAGGGCGTGGCACGGGGGCTGGAGCCCCTGCGGCGGGCGGGGTTTGCAAGCGTGGTCGTGGTAGAGCGGGACATGGCCAAGGTGCTGGGCCAGACCATGGCGCCCCTGCTGGAGGGACCTATTTTGTGCCTGGACGGCGTGGGGGTAGACAACGGCGACTACATCGACATCGGCGCGCCCGTCGCCAATGGAGCTGTATTGCCGGTGATCATTAAGACGTTGGTATTCAACAAGTAGGGCGGGGATGCCCCGCTGCAAGGGAGCGGATTTTTTTGATACTCAAAACAAAGCTGCTGGGCCATGTGTACCAGTTTCAGTCGGTCAAGGACGTCTTGGCCAAGGCGAACGAGGTCAAGTCGGGGGATTCCCTGGCGGGCATCGCCGCCGAGAGCGCCGAAGAACGGGTGGCGGCCAAGGTGGTGGTGGCGAACCTGACCCTGGCCGACCTGCGCAACCATCCCGCCGTCCCCTATGAGGAGGACGAGGTCACCCGTATCATCCAGGACGACGTGAACGAAACGATCTATGACGAAATCAAGAACTGGACGGTGGCCGAGCTGCGGGAGTGGCTGCTGGACGAGCACAACGACTCCGCCGCCATCCGGCGTCTCAGCCGGGGGCTTACCGCCGAGATGATCGCGGCGGCAGCCAAGCTTATGAGCAATATGGACCTGATTTATGCGGCCAGGAAGATCACCGTCACCGCCCACTGCAACACGACCATCGGGGAGCCGGGCACGCTGTCCTGCCGCCTTCAGCCCAACCATCCCACCGACGACCCGGACGGCATCATGGCAAGCCTGCTGGAGGGGCTGACCTACGGCGCGGGGGACGCGGTGCTGGGACTGAATCCGGTAGACGACAGTGTGGAGAGCGTGCGCCGGGTGCTGGACCGCTTCCATGAGATCCGCAACCGCTGGGCCATTCCCACGCAGATCTGCGTACTGGCCCACGTGACCACCCAGATGGAGGCGGTACGCCAGGGGGCGCCCTGCGATCTGATCTTTCAGTCCATCGCCGGCTCCCAGAAGGGAAACGAGGCCTTCGGCCTGGACGGCAAGCTGATCGAGGAGGCACGCCAGCTGGCGCTGCGCCAGGGCAATGCCGAGGGGCCCAATGTGATGTATTTCGAAACCGGGCAGGGCTCGGAGCTCTCCTCCGAGGCCCACCATGGGGCCGACCAGGTGGTTATGGAGGCCCGGTGCTACGGTTTTGCCAAGCGCTTTCAGCCCTATTTGGTCAACACGGTGGTGGGCTTTATCGGCCCGGAGTATCTTTACAACTCCAAGCAGGTCATCCGGGCGGGGCTGGAGGATCACTTCATGGGCAAGCTCACCGGCATCCCCATGGGGTGCGACGCCTGCTATACCAACCACATGAAGGCCGATCAGAGCGACATCGAGGACCTGGCCGTCCTGCTGACCACCGCCGGGTGCAACTATTTTATGGGCATCCCTCACGGGGACGACGTCATGCTCAACTACCAGACCACCGGGTTCCATGAGACGGCGGCCCTGCGGGAAATGTTCGGGCTGACCGCCATCAAGCCCTTCCAGCGCTGGCTGGAGCAGATGGGCTTTGTGGAGGACAACAAGCTCACGGCCCTGGCGGGGGATGCGTCGATTTTACTGGCCTGACGCGGCCGGCGGGAGAGGGCCTCTCCGGCCGGGCGGGCAAAAAAGCGGCGAAGCCGCCCTGTACGGGCCGGGCGGTATATTCTGCGGCGCACGGAAGGCGAATTGCCCCGAAGGGGCAAGCGAGGCAGTGGAAAAAGCGGCTTTGCCGCCGGTTCGAGGAAGCTGCACGAAGCGGTCGGCAAAAATTTCATGGGAAGCGTCCGTTCCGAGGGCGCAGCGTGCGGACATGCGCCAGCGGCGCCTGTATCACGCGGGCCGGGGCGGCCGTGCCGCCCCGGGGGAACCCGATGTCTCCCGGAACGGGCGGATCCTGATTTTATTCCGTCGTCTGCGGACGACAGAACTCTGCGAGGCGAAGGAGCAATCGATATGAACGAAAAAGAGGTACGCGCCCTGGTGGAGCGCATGATCGTGGAGCTGGCGGGCCAGGCGCCCACGCCCCAGGTGAAGGGAGCGGACTACCACCCCATGGAACGGGAGAGCGCCGCCGGAGACGGCTGTCTGGACGACATCTCCGAGATCGATCTGCGGCGGCAGTATCTGGTCAAGGACCCCCGCAACGGCCCGGCGTTTCTGGACCTGAAGCGGAAGACCCCCGCCCGCCTGGGGGTAGGCCGGGCGGGCGCCCGGTACAAGACCATCACCATGCTGCGCATGCGCGCAGACCATGCGGCCGCGCAGGATTCCGTGTTTTCCCACGTGGACGAGGCCTTTGTGGACCAAAACGGCTGGGTGTTTTCCCAGACGCTGTGCGCCGACAAGGACGAATATCTGACCCGCCCCGACTGGGGCCGCCGGTTCGACGAGCAGAATCAGGCCATCATCCAAAAGACCTTTGGACGCAGCCCCAAGGTGGCCCTGGTGGTGGGGGACGGTTTGAGCTCCGCCGCCATTGAGGCCAACGCCGCCGACTGCATGCAGGCCATCCGGGCGGGCCTGGAGGCCTATGGCATTCCGCCCGGGCCGGTGCTCTTTGTCAAGTACTGCCGGGTGGGGGCCTGCGATCACATCGGAGATCTGACGGGGGCGGAGGTGGTGTGCATGCTGGTCGGAGAACGGCCCGGTCTGGTGACGGCGGAATCCATGTCCGCCTACGTGACCTATCAGCCCCACATCGGCATACCCGAGTCCAAGCGCACCGTGGTATCCAACATCCACCGGCAGGGCACCACCGCGGTGGAGGCCGGGGCCCACATTGCGGAATTGATTCACAGGATGCTGGAGAAGAAAGCCTCCGGCATTGATTTGAGGTGATGTTATGACAGGCGACCGGATCCCGGCCAAGGTATTGGCCACCCATACCATTGCAAACGTCAGCGAGACGCTGGCCCAGAAGCTGGGCCTGCCCCAGGAATACCGCTCCATCGGCATCCTTACCGCCGACAGCGACGATGTGACTTACTGCGCCCTGGACGAGGCCACCAAGGCCGCCGCCGTGGAGGTGGTCTACGGCCGCTCCCTCTATGCCGGAGCGGCCAATGCTTCCACCAAGCTGGCGGGAGAGGTCATCGGCATTCTGGCCGGGCCCAACCCGGCGGAGGTCCAGAGCGGGCTGAGATCCTGCGTGGACTTTATGGAGAGCGGCGTGGGCTTTGTCTCCGCCAACGAGGACGACTCCATTGTCTACTTCGCCCATACCGTCTCCCGGACAGGCAGTTATTTGTCCAAAACGGCGGGGGTAAAGGAGGGCGAGGCCCTGGCCTACCTGATCGCGCCCCCGCTGGAGGCGGTGGTGGGCCTGGATGAAGCGCTCAAGGCTTCCGACGTGGAGCTGGTAGCCCTTTTTGAGCCGCCCAGCGAGACCAACTTCGGCGGCGGTCTGCTGACCGGCACCCAGTCCGCCTGCAACGCGGCCGCCGCTGCGTTCGCCGAGGCGGTCAAGGCCGTGGCGGCCCGGCCGCGTGAGGTTTAGACGCGTCGCTTTTCGGCGCAAACGCGACGCGCCGTCCGGGGGAGAGCGCTTCCCTCCGGACGTGCACCTGCGGTGCGCCCCCCTCCGCGCTTTGAGGGGGCCGCCGCGGCTGGCATCGATTCCGCAAATGTCTGCAAAGGCGGCAAGCCGTCTCTGCAAGCCCAAGGAGGGAACGATTTGGACAAGGACCTGCAATCCATTCAGGAGGTGCGGGACCTGCTGGGACAGGCCCGGCAGGCGCAGCGCGCCCTGGAACGCATGACCCAGGAACAGCTGGACAAAATAACGAAGGCCATCTCCGTATCGGCGGCGGAGCAAGCCCGCAGGCTGGCGGAGCTGGCGGTGGAGGAGACCGGCTTCGGTATCCCGGCGGACAAGGAGATCAAAAACCGCTTTGCCGCCCTCACCCTCTACGACGCCATCAAGGACGAGCGCACCCACGGCATCCTGGCCGAGGACCGGGAGAAACGCACCATCGACATCGGCGTACCGGTAGGGATCGTGGCGGGGCTGGTGCCCTCCACCAATCCCACCTCCACCGTCATTTATAAGGCCATGATCTGCCTGAAGGCGGGCAATCCGATCCTCTTTTCCCCGCACCCCAGCGCGGCGGGCTGCATCCTGGAGGCGGTGAACGTGGTGCGCCGGGCGGCGGAGAGCGCCGGCGCGCCGGCGGGAGCCATCGCCTGCATCACAAATCCTACCCTGGAGGCGACCCAGGCGCTGATGCGCCACGACGCGACCCGTCTGATCCTGGCCACCGGAGGCGGGGCCATGGTCAAGGCGGCCTACTCCTCCGGGACGCCAGCCATCGGCGTGGGCGCGGGCAATGGACCGGCCTATATTCACCGCAGCGCCGACGTGAGGCTGGCCGTCAAACGCATCCTGGATTCCAAGACCTTCGATAACGGCACCATCTGCGCCAGCGAGCAGTCCATCGTGGTCACCCGGGAGATGGAGGCGGCGGTGAGCGCCGAGCTGAAGGCCCAGGGGGCCTATCTCCTCTCGGATGAGGAGCACAGCCGGCTTTCCCGGTTCATCCTGCGCTCCAACGGCACCATGAACCCCGCCATCGTAGGCAAATCGGTGGAGACGGTGGCCAAGCTGGCGGGGCTGGACCGGGTGCCGCCCACGGCGCGGGTGCTGGTGGCCCGGGAGCGGGGCGTTGGCCGGGGCTATCCCTATTCCAACGAGAAGCTGGGCCTGATCCTGGCCTACTACGTGGAGAGCGACGAAGAGGCGGTGCTCCGCCGCTGCGTGGAGATCCTGGAGTGGGAGGGCGCGGGGCATACCTTTGCCATCCACGCCCAGGACGAGGACACCGTCAAGCGCTTTGCCCAGGAGGTGCCCGCCAGCCGGGTGCTGGTGAACACCCCGGCGTCCCTGGGCGGCGTGGGCGCCACCACCTGCCTGTTCCCGGCGCTGACCCTGGGATGCGGCGCGGTGGGCGGCTCCTCCAGCTCCAACAACATCGGGCCGCTGGACCTGATCAACATCAAGCGCGTGGCCTGGGGCGTGCGGGAGCTGGAAGATCTGCGGCAGGATCGCGCGCCGTACCAGCCGGGACGGCCGGAACAGGCTGTGGCCATGCCCGGCCTGGAGGAGCTGGTCCAGCAGATCCTGAGGAGGCTGAACGTATGAGCGAGGTCAACGCCGACGGCGTGCTGCTCAACCCCCATGAGGCCATTCTTCAGCAGGTACAGGCCCTGTCCAACACCCTGATGGCCGAAACGCCCCAGGGGATGGAGGACGACCAGGAGCATACCGTCTTCGCCGGAAACGGCGAGGCGGCCGGGACGGTGGGCGGCGCGCCACATATCCCGCCCGAGACCGCCGCTCCGCCGGGCAGGCGCCGGGGGGCGGGGAGCGGCAGCTACGCCGCCGCCCGTCCGGACGCAGCAGGCCCAAAGACGGCGCGGCCCCGGAGCGCCAAAAAGGAGAGCCAAAGCGCCGCCCTTCCCAAGGAAGCGGCGGATGAAAAAAACAGGAATCACAGGAGGAACGAACGTATGGCAAACACGAATGCGCTGGGCATGGTGGAGACAAAGGGACTGGTGGGGGCCATCGAGGCCGCCGACGCCATGGTGAAGGCCGCCAACGTCCAGCTGGTGGGAAAGGAACAGGTGGGCGGCGGCCTGGTGACCGTTATGGTACGGGGCGACGTGGGGGCCGTCAAGGCCGCCACCGACGCGGGCGCCGCAGCCGCTGAGAAGGTTGGCGAGCTCATCTCCGTGCACGTCATCCCGCGGCCCCATGCCGAGGTGGATCACATCCTGCCCCATACCAAGGGCGAATCCGACGGACAGTAAGCCATGGCCCTGCTGACCGAAGAGGATGTGCGCCGCATGTCGGACAACGGCGCACGCGGGCCGGTGGTGGTCAATCGGGACCAGGTGCTCACACCCGGGGCGAAAGACTACCTGCGGGAGCACCGGGTGGAGGTCGTCTACCCCCAGGGAAGGCCCGAGGGCGCAGCAAAGCCGGGCTCCGGCGGCGCGGAAGCCCCGTCTGCGCCCCGATATCAGACGCTGTTCGGCGCGGCGCTGACCGAAAAGCCGGAGCATATGACCCATCTCAAGGGCAATCTCCTGGTCTTTAAGGACCACCCCCGCATCGCCTTCCGGGGCTGGATCGACGCGTTGGAGGCGGAGATCACCCTGGCCCAGCAGGCGGCCGCGGGGGAGGGCTGCCCCGCGCTGGCGGAGGAGCTGGAGGAGGTACTGGGGTTCGTACGGCGCTATATCCGCTTCGACGTGCTGGACGAGCCGGTCGGGAGCATCCGGCTGTGCGGCTATACGCCGGAGCAGCTGCGGGAGTATTCCCATTACCCGGAAAAGCACTTCGGCCAGCCCCATTTTATGATCCGCTACACCGACGGGCCCGCCCTTTTGGCCCTCAACAAACTGCGTACCGTGGTGCGGCAGACCGAGCTGGCCGCCTATGCCGCGTTCCGGGACCCGGATGGGAACGTGACGCGCAGCGACATGATCCTGGGCCTGAACCGGCTGTCCTCACTGATGTGGATCATGATGATCAAGTGGAAGGCCGGGCAATACCGGCGCCAATCCTGATGCGCGGCGCGCTGGGGCGCCGCGCCGTACAAGGCGGTGGACCAACATGACAACCAATGTACTTGCGATCGAACGCCTGGCGGAGGAGATCGTATCCCGGCTGACCATCGAGATCGAGGCCAGCGGACGGCATATCCACTTGTCACGGGGCGATCTGGAGGCCCTGTTCGGCGCGGGCTATCAGCTCAACCGGGTCAAGGATCTCTCTCAGCCGGGGCAGTACGCCTGCGCCGAGCGCTTGACCCTGGAGGGCCCCAAGGGAAAACTGGAGCGTGTGGTGATACTCGGGCCGGAACGGAGCGAGAGTCAGGCGGAGATCTCCCTGACCGACGCGGTGGCCCTGGGGATCACGCCCCCGGTGCGTCTCTCCGGGGATATCCAGGGTACTCCGGGCCTCACCGTGCGCCATGGGGAGCGGGTGATCCGCCTGGAGCGGGGCCTGATCGTGGCCAAGCGCCATATCCACATGACGCCTGAGGACGCCGGCCGTCTCGGCGTGGCGGACGGTCAGAACGTCCGGTTCCGGTGCTTCACCAACCGGCCTCTGGTCTTCGAACAGATGGAAGTGCGGGTGTCCCCCAAGTTTTCCACGGTGGTGCATATCGACTACGACGAGGCCAACGCCTGCGGCTTCCAGAAGGGCGACAGGGGGATGATTTTGCCGTGAGACGCGTTCCGACCGCCGCGGTGCCGGCCGCTCCCGCTTCCGCCGCCCCGGGCGGCCGGGGGATGAGGCTGCCGTGACGCTGGAGCAGAGAGGGGAGCGGTTGGTCATCACCAGCCTGCCCATCCAGGACATGGCCCTTCTGTCCCTGGGCATCCCGCTGGACGAGCCGGCGCGGCAGATCCTGGGCGCGCTGCTGCGGGGGGAGCGGGTGGCGGTACTGGCCGAAGCGATGGAGTACAGGCAGTACAAGCGTACCGCCCCTATGGGCATCTACCAGAAATTCGTGGGCATGGAGCGCCAGATGAGGGAGATGGGCATCGGTGTTATTAGGACAAGTGGCGGGTAAGGTATGGGCCACCAAGAAATCCCCCGCCCTGACGGGACAGGCCCTGCTGACCGTAGCGGTGGACGGGGCGCTGCTGGTATGCGCGGACTGCGTGGGCGCGGGAGAGGGGGAGCGGGTCCTGGTGGCCACCGGGGGCGCGGCACGGGTGGCGGCGGGAGCGCATATCCCCATCGACGCCGCCATTGTGGGCATCATCGATGGGCCGTAGGGCAGAACGGAACCGTCCGTGCGCCCGCCGGTCCGGCAAACGGTCCCGCCCTGCCGCGCCGGTTTTTGCCCGGGCCGCCGGGATTGCCGCAGAAAACGGGTCTGTCTGAGCGGCGCCTTCGGGAAGCGCTTTTATGCCAAGCTATAAGAAAGGGGACATGTAAATGTCCGTCAATGAGATCATTGTATACCTGATGGTGGTCTTCATGGCCCTGGGCGCCATAGACCGTATCATCGGCAACCGCTTCGGGCTGGGGGAGAAGTTCGAGGAGGGCATCCTGGCCATGGGCTCCCTGGCCCTGTCCATGGTGGGTATCATCTGCCTGGCCCCGGTGCTGGCCCGTCTGCTGAGCCCTGTGGTGGTCCCGTTTTATCAGTTCTTGGGCGCGGACCCGGCCATGTTCGCGGGAACCATTCTGGCCAATGATATGGGCGGTGCGCCCCTGGCCCAGGAGCTGGCCCTCACCAAGCAGGCCGGACAGTTCGGCGGGCTGATCGTAGGCTCTATGCTGGGGCCCACCATCGTGTTCACCATCCCCGTGGGGCTGGGCATCATCCGCGCGGAGGACCGCAGGTATCTGGCTACCGGCGTGCTGGCGGGCGTGGTGGCCGTCCCGGTGGGCAGCTTTGTGGGCGGCCTGGTGGCGGGCTTCCCGGTGGGGATGGTGCTGCGCAACCTGATCCCCATCGTTCTCTTCGCGGCGCTCATCGCCCTGGGCCTCTGGCTGATCCCCAATGGAATGGTCAAGGGCTTTCAGGTTTTCGGCAAGATCATCGTCATCATCATCACCATCGGGCTGGCCGCCGCCATCATCCAGAAGCTCACCCCCCTCACCATTATCCCGGGCATGAACCCCATCGAAGAGGGCGTCGCCATCGTGGGCGATATCGCAGTGGTGCTGGCGGGCGCGTTTCCCCTGGTCTTCGTCATCACCAAGGTGTTTCAGAAGCCTCTGCTCAAGCTGGGGCGGCTGCTGGGTATGAACGATGTGGCGGCCGCCGGAATGGTGGCGACCCTGGCCAACAACATCCCCATGTTCGGTATGATGGCCGATATGGACAAGCGGGGCAAGGTCATCAATGTGGCCTTCGCCGTGTCCGCGGCTTTTGTCTTCGGAGACCATTTGGGCTTTACCGCCGGGTTTGATTCCACCATGATCTTTCCCATGATCGTGGGCAAGCTGGTGGGCGGCGTCGGCGGTGTGATCGTGGCCATGCTCCTCACAGGCAAGGACGGCCGGGAGGAACGGAATGGATAAAAATGCATTGGAGGCGCTGGTGCGCCAGGTGCTGCTGGAAAAGCTGGGCGGGGGCGCCCACGGCGTGCGTGCCGTCCGGGTACCCGACCTGCCGGTCTCTGAGGAGCATCGCATGGACACGGGAGACCCCCGCCACCGGGTCTATACCCGGGATCTGTTTTCCCTCCAGGAGAGCCCGCGCCTGGGGGCGGGCATCATGGAGATGACCGACACCACGTTCCCCTGGACCCTGCGCTACGACGAGATGGACTACGTGATCAGCGGAAGGCTGGACGTGCTCATCGGCGGAGAACGCGTCAGCGCCGGTCCGGGCGAGGTGATCTATATCCCCAAGGACAGCTCCATCCAGTTTTCCGTCACGGGCCATGCCCGATTCCTGTACTTCGTCTACCCCGCCAACTGGCAGGAACAGGCGTAGCACAGCACAGAAAGGAAGCGCCCTATGCCAAAGGACAGCCAGCCCGACAACAAGACGGCACGAAGAAAGAAGTGCAACGGGCAGACCCCGCTGACCCGGGAGAACCAGAACCAGAATCCCAATGCAAAGAAGCAGTCGCTCCCCAATAACGATGTGTGAGGTGCCCCTATGGCAAAGCAAGGCATGAAGCGTCCCGAGCGCACCCATGAAAAGCCCCGGAACGAAGCGCCCCCCGTGCCGGAGCTCCAGGGCAGGCCCAAAACCGCCAAGGAAAAGGCCAAGCCCGTCACCGAGCGGTAAGCGTACGCACCGGGCGCCGCCCCCGTCACCCGCGTGAGACGCCGGGGATGGGGGCGGTTTTGTGCCGGGGAGGGCCCGGAGCGCGGCATAGCCGCGGACATGCCCGCATATACATGCCACAGTGAACAAAAAAGCAATGCACAGGAGCGTGGATGGATATGCAAACTGGCTGGAATGAGAACCGGGCGCTGCTGCGGGGCGTGGCGGCGGCGGCGCCCACCCTTTCCCATGAGAATCACGGCGTGGCTTACGAGACCTTTCCGCTTTCGGTGCTGCGGCTCTCCGGCTCGGAGGACCGGGTAAACGTCATTGCGGCCCGGCCGCTGCTGGAGCAATGTTCCGTGGCGGCCGGCACACCGCTGGAGGTGGAGGGGGAAGTGCGCTCCTTCAACAACAAGAGCGGCCGGGGCAGCCGCCTGGTCATCACTCTGTATGCCCGCTCCCTGCGGAAGGGCGGGGGGGAGCCGGCCAACGATCTGGTGCTGGCGGGGACGCTGTGCAAGCCGCCGGTCTTCCGCCGTACCCCGCTGGGACGGGAGATCTGCGATTTGATGCTGGCGGTCAACCGCCGCTACGGCCGGGCGGACTATCTGCCCTGCATCGCCTGGGGCGGGCTGGCCCAGCGCTGCGCCGGGTTGGAGGTGGGGGACGGGGTGCGCCTTGCCGGACGGCTGCAGAGCCGCTCCTACACCAAGGTGGAGGACGGCGTCAGTCAGCAGCGGGTGGCCTACGAGGTGTCCGTGATGAAGCTGGAGCCGGTGGAGCTGGGGGGTACATAGCCGGTAATCCCTGCCGGAGGGTTCCGCGGACTTGCATGTCCGACCTGTTTCCGTTACAAGGAAGGAATCGGAGCACAGGAGGGAAACGATCATGAGACATGCGGGAAGAAGCATCCTGCTGGCCCTGGCGCTGTCCCGCCTTTCTGCCGCCGCATTCTTCTGAACCGGCCTTGTCTTTCATAAGATGGAGCAAACGAAGTTTAGGAGGTCCAGCTATGAAAGTGTTTCTGCTCCAGCGAAAGCGCCTGACCGCCCTGGCCTGCGCCCTGGCGGCGGCGGCCATGTTCTATGTGGTCAATTATCCTGCGGCGGTCAGCGCCTATGCCACCGACCGGCAACTGCCCATCTACTGCGTCCAGCGGGATCAGAAGATGCTCTCCATCTCCTTTGACGCAGCCTGGGGCAATGAGGATACCCAGCAGCTTATCGACATCCTGGGCAAGTATAACGTCAAGGCAACGTTTTTTGTGGTAGGCTCGTGGGTGGATAAATACCCCGAATCGGTCAAGGCGCTCCATGATGCCGGGCACGAGGTGATGAACCACTCCAACGATCACGCCCATATGTCGCAGCTCTCCAAAGAGGAGATCATTGCCGATGTGGAGGCCTGCAACGACAAGATCGAGGCGGTGACCGGCGTGCGTCCCACCCTGATCCGGCCGCCTTATGGAGAGTATGACAATAACGTGATCACTGCGATCCGCTCCATCGGCATGGAGCCCATACAGTGGGATGTGGATGTATCCCAAACAGCTTCAAGCGCTTGGTACACAACCGTTTGCTGGAAGATTTCCGCAGGGCAGATTTGAATTATGCCTTCCGCTCATCTTCGACCGTCCCTATCATTTGCCTGCTAAATACCGTTAAAAGATGTTTCCCTGGCCTTTCATAGAGGTCAAGTAGAATAAGTTTCGTAAAAATAGAAAGAGAAATGCCTTGGCATTGCTTACTACGATATGTAGCCAGTGGAGCATATGCAAACCCTCGCTGTCGTCGATATGAACATTGGATTTTATTTGAGCAGCTTCTCAGTATAATGCTGCACCTTCTCACGGCTGAATTGCTTTATTATATTTCTCGCGTCGCCTGTGCGGGTGATAAAGGACTCATTGCCGGTTTTGAGATATCCATACAGTTGGGCGTATGGATCATACCCAGCGGCCTGAATGGATGCGACGATGTGTGCGAATATGCTTTCAATCGGTGTATCCATTTACACATCCTAACCCTCCCTCTATTCTGATAAAATCATACCATATGATTGCTTTAGAATCCAGACCGTGCAGAGAATGCCACATAAAAATAATGGCTGCCGACGGGGATCCTCTAAACAGGTATGGTAGCGGAAAAAGAAATGGTGTAACCCCGACTCTCGGAGTTACACCGTTTTCTTGATGGAACGCTATCTTTCCCTTTCAAGCAGAATCATTCGCGTTGGCCATACAGGATTTATGTATCAATGAGCCATCAGATTATAGAGCATCGTGGCGGCCTGTGCGCGTGTTGCGTTGGCAAGGGGCTGGAAGTATCCACCGGGCTCTCCAGCAACCATCCCAAGCCCCTGGGCCAGCGCCGCATAGCCGAGATCCGCTGCGGGAATGCTGCCCTGGTCGGCAAACTTCGTATGGAAGATGCCGTTCAGCCGTGCAACCGGGCCATATCCCATGGCGTCCAGAATCATCCGCACCGTGTCAATCCGGCTGAGGATGGCGGTATCCTTGCGCGCGGCCCTCTGAAGCAAGCCCATCTCATAGGCAACTTCATACAGCCGGTCGGCGGCCCCTTCCTGACCTGCGTCGTACAGGTATCCTTCGGTGCTGGCCAGCAGCGCGATCAGATCCAACTGGGTCAGCGCGCGGTTGGGTTCAAATTTCCCGCCGGTATAGCCCACGCGGTACTTTGCCAGAGCCTCAACCTTCGATTTCGCCCAGTGGTCGGCAAGGTCGCTGTATGAAATGCCATCATCCTCGCCTGCCCAACTGTGCTCTACCGGTTTCCCGGTCTTGGCGTCAATCCCCGCAAAAGAAGTTTCCCGCTCCAGTTGATAGCCCAGCACTAGCTTATAGAGGTATCCGATCCCATAGTCCTTCAGTGGCGCGTATTCCGGCTTGGAATAGTCCACGGCGGTGGGAACCGACACATACTGGAGATCGACCGTATAGGTATTGAGCCATGCATCCAGCGCTTGCTCTGCGGTAATGATGCCCGCTTCCGTATCAAAGGTCACAGCGTCATCAAACCGTTTCTCGTAGTAGCTGATGGAGCCGTCGGTGGCGTCTACCCCCACCTGGATACTGTTGGCTGGGAAGAAATAGCCGTTAGCCTTTTGCGCAAAGGTAAAGGTGTGGGAAATCTGCCATTCCTGCTCCATGGCATCCAAGCTGTCATACAGCCCGGTCTTGGCGAATTGCGCGCCGCATTGTTTGTCCAAAAATGCCTTGGCAGTTTTTGCGGCGGCATCCGCATTCACAGAGCGGGTAACCGCCTCATCCGGCATCCACGCGGAGCTGCTGACCCGAAGAAGCTGGCCGGTCTTGGCATCCATGACGACGGTACGGCGCCAAGAGACGCCATTTACCTGCCGGCCATAGCACAGGGTCGCTGTGACGGCATCGTCATCATCGTTTTCTCTTGGAACGGTGTAGTTTGCGGCGGAGAGGGTATAGGCTTTCAGCCCGAGTTCCGTGATGGCGCGCGCCTTGGCGTCCAGCTCATCGCGCGTCAGCGCGCCCTCCAGCAACGCCGCGCCGCTTTGCTCGGCGTCTGTCAGCCCCGCCTCTGGGGCGGCATCTTCTGTGGTAGCATTATCGCTGCCGGCGGAAGCCCTCGGCTCGCCTTTGGTCACATCCTGCTCCAACTCCGTCAGATTCACCAGCTTGCCGGTGGCGGCGTCCACATAGTAGTCGTCGCCGTATTCCGGCAGATACCGCAGGACAGCCTTTGTGCCGTCCTCCTGCTCGAGAACATATTCCAGCCGCAGCGCCAGCGTTTCGCGCAGCGCTTTGCCAGCCTGGTCGGGCAGGATCTTTGGCGTGGCGGAGGGGATGCCGCCAATGACTGCCCCATTCAGATCGTCACGGTAGAAAGACATAATCTTGTTGTCCTTGCACCGGACGGAAATGTTGTACGTGAGCCCTGCGGAGAGGCCGTTTATAAGGACTTCGCCCCGGAACCGGTAGCTTGTGGTGTTCAGCCCATCCGTTCCGCGGTCCTCGATCACGAGGCTTTCGTTTGCAGTCAGAACCTTGTCCATAAAGTCCATGGCCGCGCCGCGGGCGGCATCCCTGCTGCCGGCGGGAAAACTCGGGGCAAAAGCGCCGGAACGGGGTTCCCCATGATTTTCGTAGACATGGTAGCTGAGGATTTTGCCATCTTCGGTGGCAGAAATGGAGAGGTTTCCGGCAGAACCGTTCCACTCCAGCTCCCAGGTGGGCGCCAGAATCTCCTCGCGCAGGTTCCCGTAGAATTCCGTGTAGGGGGTCGTATCCAGGCCAAGCGTCCTTTTGACCTGGGCCGTTACGGTGGACAACCGCTCATTCGCCGACTGTGCAGCAGCGGGAACGACCAGCGAACAGGCCATAACGAAGGCCAATGCCAGAGATAACAGTTTGCGTTTCATGCCGATACCTCCTAATAAAATCTGATATTGTACTCATGGGTATACTATTATATTAGTAGACGAAAAATATAGGGAAATGTTCCATACCAAATAGGAAAAAATACATCCGGGTTGAATGCCAAACTAACTTCGGGTTTGGCTTTTTCTCGCAAAAATTGCAAGACTAACTTCCGGTTTGCCACATTTGCCGTCATAGGGAACCGGAAAAATCCGCATTTTCAGCGGCGCATGGGGTCAAAATCAAAAAACTTGCGTAAAAAAGGCCGCACAAAGGTACAGCCCGGAAAATACGGTTTGCAAGAGTAACTTCCGGTCTTTCGGGGGGAGTATATGTGTACCCTCCTGTCTGAATCGGCTTGTTTACTTGACTAACTTTGCGGTTAAATTCACATCATCCGGTGGTATCAGGGTTAAACCCATCCTCCGGATTGTCTCGGTCCCAAATCGCTCCATGGCCACTTCTATCGGCGTTCTGTTGCCCAGTCCGGGCCGCTTTGTGCTGTTGATGTGACTCATCATTAAGTCTACCTTCTCCTGCGTCAAGCCGTCCAGAGAGGTGCCGTGGGGAACGATATATCGAATATACTCATGGTTCTTTTCTATGACGCCCTTCTGGTCAGAACAGCGTGGCTGGCAGTAGAAAAGGTGGGTACGGCGAGTACCATCCTGCCGGTATTCAAACAACTCCGTTCCGTCATCTGTGAGAATCACCGGCAGCATTCTGTTAAACAGAGCATCTCCCAGCATATCCTCCAATCGGTTCATGGCAGCTACGGTATTGTCCATCGCCTTGCTATCCAGGAGAAATGCCAGCATCAGTTTTTCTTCGCACCAAAACAGCGTCAGCAGGACTTTACCGCCCTTGGTTCCCTCTACGGTGTCCATCTGCACAATGTGCTCTGTCGGGTTCTGGAGCAGCCACTCTTTGAAGTTCTTATAGTGATGCCCAACTTTCTTGCGAGGACTGGTTTTCGGCTCTTTTGTGAGATTCCGTTTCTTATACCGCACACTTCGCCGCATATCAAGGCTTTTTGCACTCAAATATCCTGCACTGATGTAGCGATACAGGGTTCTTTCTTTGCAAGGGATCTCGTCCTCGTGGGTGGCTATAGATAGCCCACCAGAAGCATCTTGAACATACAGACGGGATCCACAGATGGGCGCCCGATAGAGGGATAGTATGGTGCAAGCAAGTCGTATATGAACTCGAAGGATATGACCCGGTCAATTTTCCGCAATAAATGTTTCTCTGGGATCAGGGATTCCATATCCACGAAGACCATTGTCATTTGCCCATCTCGCCGTCCCATCATGCTCTATCCCTCCTATTATAATATGTTTAGGGTTAAGGCACGGCAGCCAGCCGTGTCTTTTTCCATATCATTGTACCACATAGAGGCTTCTGGCACTACTTTGTCAACAGGTCCCTTATTCTACCTGACCTCGTCAAATCTATCGGCACAAAAAGGCCGCCATCTCAGTGTGCAAGCATTGAGATGGCGGCCAATTATGTTTTGGGAATCTTGCACTCTTGAGGAGCGTTCTTGGGAAGTAAGGTTCTCCGCTGGTAGGGAGAGCAGATATTTTCTTGGACCAAGCGACCAACCCAAGACTTTTTATAAATTCAATCGGACTCATTGCCCCGAGAGATTGTTTGATCCGTTTCTCTTGATACCAGATCATATGGCGACTTATTTCATTGATAAATGAGGCTTCCTGTGAAACTTTCTCACCCTGGTAGTGCTGTGAGGGCATAGTTCCCCCTACCCCCAGAAAGAGAGCGATAAAGTTGCTTAATCAGGTGGGCTGTATGGTCGTGGTCATAGGTGCCTCCCAGCCTAGCAATTTGAGTTTTTTGAGATAGGCGTTGATTTTCCACTCGTTATTGAACTGGTTATAATTCGCTCTTGGCCGCGGCGGCGGCCAAGGTCATGGCGGTAAAGCAACGTCCGATACATCCACTGCGGTGCCGGGAAGGTATGGGCCTGCAGGATGGCCCGGCGTCACTCCATCTCCTCCTGCCCTAAAGGGGAGGATCACATGACTCCCGGAATCAGGTATAAAAGCTTCATCAGGCCCAGACCTCGCTGAGGACCCGAATGGCGTTGCCGCCGATGACCTTGCCGATGTCCTCGTCGGAGTAGTTGTGCTTCACCAGCCAGCGGATGATGTTCCAGCTGGACTCGGTAGGGTTCTCCAAGTACTTGACGTAGGGGACCTCCTCGTAGGAGACCCCGGCCTTGGAGGTGCTGGCGATGGACAAGGCGGCGGAGAAGGCGTGATGGACGCCCACGTGGTCGCCGTAGAGGCAGTCCACACCGAAGCCTACGTGGTCGATACCCACCATGTTCTTCACATACTCGAAGTGTTCCATAAAGCTGTCCAGGTCATGGGTCATGTTGGTCTTGGACATGGTGGTGTGGGGGGCGGCCTCAATACCGATAACACCGCCCTTCTTAGCCACGGCCTGAATCAGTTCATCGCTGGCCATCCGCTTGGTGGGCCACACGCTCTTGGCACCCACGTGGGAGGCTATAATGGGCTTCTTGGAGTACATCACCGCGTCATAGGCGGTCTGAGGAGCGCAGTGAGACACGTCGATGAGCATACCAACCTTGTTCATCCGTTCAACGCACTTCTGGCCAAACTTGGTCAGGCCGCCGTCGTTGTCCTCCTTACAGCCGCTGCCCAGAGCGTTGCTCTCGGAGTAGGTCACGCCAAGCTGGCGGACGCCCAAGCCGTAGAGGATATCGATGCGGTCTACCTCGTTCTCGATGCAGGCGGCGCCCTCCACCACGGCCACCCAGGCAATCTTTCCGGCCTTCTTGGCGGCTAAGATGTCATCCACCGTCTTGCAGTGGACCAGGAAGTCCTGATGGGCGATGTCGCACAGGCGCATACCAAGGTCGTGGATAATGTCGATCCACTTCCAGCCGCCGGGGCTGGAGATAATGTTCACGCCGTCCAGTTGGTTGTCGAACACACAGTCCAGGTTGGACCAGGACAGGGCCTCATAGGCGGTCATCTCACGGCCGTTTCGCATGACATTGAAAATGTTCTCCGCTGTGTGTACGTCCTTGGGGAACAAGGTGGGGTGATCGTGAAGGCTGATGTAGGGGTACTTAGCCAGCAGCTCGGCCACCCGGGCCTCCTGTTCGGCGTTGAGCTCCACCACGTGGCGGCCCGCCCAGTCCCACCGGGCCCAATCAAACTTGGGGTAATCCACCCCCTCCTCCAGGTACTCATAAGCCTGATAGCCATTGTAGGCCGGCTTCTTTTTCAGTTCCATTCGACATTCTCCTTCGTTTCAGGCCCAGACTTCCCGCAGGACCCGGATGGCGTTGCCGCCGATGACCTTGCCGATGTCCTTGTCGGAGTAGCCGTGCTTCACCAGCCAGCGGATGATGTTCCAGCTTGCTTCGGTGGGGTTTTCCAGATATTTTACAAAGGGGACCTCGGTGTACTTGTTCTGACTTCTGGAGGTCTCCCCGGTGGAGAGGGCGGCAGCAAAGGCATGATGCAGGCCCACGTGGTCACCGTACATACCGTCCACGCCAAAGCCCACATGGTCGATGCCCACCAGATTTTTGACGTACTCGAAGTGCTCCATGAAGCTGTCCAGGTCATGGGTCATGCGGGTCCTGGACATGGTGGTATGTGGGGCGGCCTCGATGCCGATAACGCCACCCTTGGTCCCGATGGCCTTCAGCAACTCGTCCCCGGCCATCCGCTTGGTGTTCCAAACGCCCTTGGCACCCACATGGCTCATGATAATGGGCTTTTGGGAGTACATCACGGCGTCGTAGGCGGTCTGCTCCCCGCAGTGGGACACGTCGAGAAGCATCCCCACCTTGTTCATCCGCTCCACGCACTTCCGGCCCAACTTGGTCAGGCCGCCGTCGTGGTCCTCCTTGCAGCCGCTACCCAGGGCGTTGCTCTCGGAATAGGTCACGCCAAGCTGGCGGATTCCCAGACCGTATAAGATGTCGATACGGTCCACCTCGTTCTCAATGGGAGCGGCCCCTTCGATGGCGAAAACGCAGGCGATCTTCCCCGCCTTCTTGGCGGCCAGGATGTCGTCCACCGTCTTACAGTGGACCAGGAAATCCTGGTGGGCAATATCGCACAGGCGCATCCCCAGGTCGTGGATGATGTCAATCCACTTCCAGCCCTCGGGGCTGGAGATAATGTTGGTGCCGTCCATCATGTTGTCGAAGATACCGTCGATGTTGGACCAGGACAGGGCCTCGTAGCCGCACTTGTCCCGGCCCTCCCGCATCCCCTCGAACAGGGGCTCGCAGGTGGACATATCCCGGGTGGTGAAATCCGGGTGGTCGTGGAGGCTGATGTAGGGATACTTGGCCAGCAACTCGGCCACCCGGGCCTCCTCCTCGCCGCTAAGGGGGAGAATGCTTCGGCCAGCCCAGTCCCAGTCGGCCCAGTCGATGACCTTGTAGTCCTTGCTGGGCTCCAGGTATTGGTATGCCTCATAGGGGCGATAGCCCTTCTTCTGCTTGAATTCCATGGGCCGCGACCCTTAGTTGGCCCAGACTTCCCGCAGGACTCGAATGGCGTTGCCGCCGATGACCTTGCCGATGTCCTCCTCGGAGTAGCCGTGCTTCACCAGCCAGCGGACGATGTTCCAGCTTGCCTCGGTGGGATTCTCCAGGCCCCAGACGAAGGGGACCTCCTCATAGGGCAAGTTGGCGGTCTCAGCGGTGGAGAGGGCGGCGGCAAAGGCGTGATGGACGCCCACGTGGTCGCCGTAGAGGCAGTCCACGCCAAAGCCCACGTGATCGATGCCCACCAGGTTTTTCACATACTCGAAGTGCTCCATGACGCTGTCCAGGTCATGGGTCATCTTGGTCTTGGACATGGTGGTGTGTGGGGCGGACTCGATTCCGATAACGCCGCCCTTGGCGCCCACAGCCTCGAGGACCTCGTCGCTGGCCATCCGCTTGATGTCCCAGACGGCCTTGGCACCCACATGGCTCATGATAATAGGCTTTTGGGAGTACATGATGGCGTCGTAGGCGGTCTTCTGTCCGCAGTGGGACACGTCGATGAGCATACCAACCTTGTTCATCCGCTCCACGCACCTCTGGCCGAACTTGGTCAGGCCGCCGTCGTTGTCCTCCTTCATGCCGTTGCCCAGGGCGTTGCTCTCGGAGTAGGTCACGCCAAGCTGGCGGACGCCTAAGCCGTAGAGGATGTCGATGCGGTCCACCTCATTCTCGATGCAGGCGGCACCCTCGATGCTGGCCACCCAGGCGATCTTCCCCGCCTTCTTGGCGGCCAGGATGTCGTCCACCGTCTTACAGTGGACTAGGAAATCCTGGTGGGCGATATCGCACAGGCGCATACCAAGGTCGTGGATGATGTCGATCCACTTCCAGCCGCCGGGGCTGGAGATGATATTCACGCCGTCGAGCATGTTGTCGAATACGCAGTCGATGTTGGACCAGGACAGGGCCTCATAGCCGCACACGGCTCGGCCCTGGCGCATGGAGTCATAAATGTGGTCCAGGGTGCTCATGTCCTTGGGGTAGAATGTGGGGTGGTCGTGAAGGCTGATGTAGGGGTACTTGGCGAAAATTTCGGCGGCCATGGCCTCCTGTTCCGGGTCAAGCTCCACCACATGACGACCTGCCCAGTCCCACTGAGCCCACTCGAAGTCCTTGTAATCCTTGCCGGGCTCCAGGTAATCGTAGGCGGTATAGCCCTTGTAGGCCGGCTTCTGCTTGAATTTCATGATAATCAAAACTCCTCCCGGTATTTGATAAGACCGCAAAATAAAACGGGGAGGTGGACGAGCCTGGGCCAGACCGCCTCCCCGCGTTCAATCAGGATGTACGCGCTTGCTTATTTGGCGTAGACACCCACAAAGTCGGAGCAGGCCAAGAAAGCGGAGTTGCCGGGCTTCAGATTCCAGCCGTCAAACTTCTCGGTGCTAGTCACATAGGTGTTGTTGGGTACCAGCAGGTGGACGCAGGGCAGGTTCTCCACGAACCACTGTTGCCACTGGTCCAGCCGCTTGATGCGGGCCTGGTAATCGGTTTCGCCCTGCATAGCCTGGAGGAGGTCCTCCTGGGTCTGGTCGTTGAACTCCATGAAGTTCAGGGTCTGGCCGATGCCGAAGCAGGTAAGCAGGGTGGTGTCCACGTCGTCGATGGTACCCCAACTGCTGTAGCTGATGTCGTACTTGTGGCCTTGGGTCACGTTGGCGGAGAAGGTGGCAGCGTCTACGGGCTGGAGCACCAGCTCGACGCCAGCCTCGGCGCAGCCGGACTTCAGAATGGTCATTACGCCATCGGCGTTGCTCAGGGTGCTTTTATAGGTGAGGGTGAAGCTCAAGGGAGTGCCATCGTCGCTCTCACGGACACCGTCGCCGTTGGAGTCCTTGTAGCCGGCCTGCTCCAGCAGGGAGGCAGCAGCGGAGGTGTCAAAGGCGGGCTGACGGATGTCGGAGGCCACAAAGTCGCCGTACACAGGGCTGACGGGGGTGTACATGGCGGTGGCACCGCCGGCAAAGGCCACGTTCACCAGGGCCTCACGGTCGCAGCTCATGGCGATGGCCTGTCGGATGTTTACATCGGTGAGCAGGGGGTTAGTCTGAGAGAAGGTGATCAGAGCGTAGCCCAGAGAGCCCACACTATCAATGAAGTAGGAGGGGTTACCCTGGAGCTGGGTGACGGAGGAGGTGCTTAGGAAGTTGGCGCACGCATCCACCTCGCCGTTCTGCAGGGCTAGGACCATGGCGTTCTCATCGGTGAAGACGCGGAACACTACCTCATCCAGGTAGGCGCCCTGGCCGTCGTTAGCGAGGGTAAAATAGGGGTTGCGCTCCAGCACCACGTACTCACCGTCCACCCACTCGCTGACGTAGTAGGGGCCGTAGCCGGCACCGCTGTAATCATAGGTGGTGGGGTCGGTCACGCTCTCCCACTCGCTCTGGCGCATAATGGGCATCCAGTAGCCGGCGCCGTTCCAGAAGTTCACGTTGGGGGATGAGAGGACGAAGCGCACGGTGGAGTCGTCCACGGTCTCGGACTTATCAAAGTCTACCAGGCCGTAGTAGCTGTCGAAGAAGCCAATGTGATGCTCTACACCGTACTTGGCGGTGAAGAGAAGGTCAGCGGAGGTAACGGGCACTCCGTCGTTCCAGACCAGGTCCTTCAGGGTGATGGTCCACTCGGTGCAGTCCTCGTTGGAGGTGGAGGACTCGGCTAGGTAGTTGTACTTGACGCCGTTTTCATCCATGGTCACCAGGTTGGGGCAGACCAGGTTCATAATGGTGGCGGAGTTCAAGTCGTTCTGGCACCAGATGTTCTCACTGACGGGGGCGCTGTTGAGGCCCACGTTGATAGAGCCGCCCACCTTGGGGGTGCGGTCCTCAGTGGGGGCAGAGGGAGTCGCGCTGTCGCTGGGAGCGGGGGGGGTGCTGGTGCCACTGCCGCAGGCGGCGAGAGACAGGGTCAGGCAGCCAGCCAGCAGGAGGGAAATGGCTTTTTTCATGACTAGGTTCCTTTCTTTTTTTGTTTTGGTGCCTCCGGAGACTGAGCGCGGTATTCGCTGGTCCTGGGGGATTATAACTACGGGAAGGCAACCCGCAATTATCGGTCAAAGGCCCTGCTCATTCTTCTTAAGCACCCGGCCGGCGTAGGTCTGGAACAGCTCGCCGTCCTTCAGTTCAACCTTGCCGTTGCACAGCACTAGGTCGCAGCCGGTGGCGTTGAGCTTTGGGGTCTTGTACTGTATCTGATCCATCTCAGGGTAGCGGTAGTTGGGCAGGTCGATGACCGCCACATCGGCGTAGCAGCCCTCCATCAGGCGGCCGCGTTTGTAGATGCCGAAGTGGTCGGCCACCATGGTGGTGTTCCGGCGGACGATCTCCTCGTAGGGGACACCTTTCTTCTGGTACATCTGGGCGAAGATGGCAAAACCGCCCCGACGGCGAATCTCATACCAGTCGAAAGGGTCCTCCGGGTCGCCCATAATGGTGTCGCTGCCCACGGAGACGTAGGGGTTGGCGACGATGGAATCACAGTGGTCAATGAACTTGCTGGGGGTGTTGGCGGCGGGGGCGTTGAGCCAGAAGACGTAGTTGAGATCGTCGGCCATCAGGTCCAGCATACACTCATCCTCGTCGATGCCCCGCTCCCGGGCGATGTCCCGCACAGAGCGGTTCTCCAGATGGGGGTCCTCTGAGTGGACGATGTAAATTTTGTCCTTGGGGCCGGCCATGGTATAGTTTTCCCGCTTGATGAGCTCCCGGCCCTCCCGGGTCTTCAGAGCCCGCTTGACCCCCTCGATGCCCTGACTGAAGAGCTCATCGCTGAGTGCCATGGTGAAGAGGAGCATCCGCTCCTTGCCGGTGCAGTGGCCCACACTGCTGGGAATCACGTCGATGTGGGCCCGGACCCCCTCGCTGATGGCCTTGAGGGCGATGTCGTAGGACTCAGGGCTATTGGAGGCCAAGTGGGAGATTTGAATTTTTGCCCCGGTGCGGCGGCCAACCTCACAGAACTCGGCAGTGGATTCCGGGATGCCGATGTAGTGACGTAGATGGGCAGCGGAGACAGCGTCGTAGCGCTTGATGATGTTCACCACGTCGCACAGCTCATCAGTGGTGGCGTAGCGGCTGGGCACATAGTCCAGACCGAAAGAGATGCCCCAGGCGCCCTGGTCCATGTTGTGGCGGATGATGGCCTCAATCTGGGCCTGCTCCAGTTCGTCGGGGGGGCGGTTGTAGGCCCCGTGCATCACGTACTGGCGGATGCTGCCGTGGCCCAGCAGTGTGACGAAGTTGCAGTTGGTGCCCACGGTGGCCACCGCGTCGCAGTAGCCGGCGAAATCGTGCCAGTCAGGCCACTTTTCCATGTATCGCTGGTACTGCTTGATGCCTACCAGGCCATTGCCCAGGTAGTAGTCCAGAATCTCCTTCTTGTGGCCGGGGACCACGCTGTGGCTGCAGTTGCCGTTCACCAGGGTGGTGACGCCCTGACGGATGTAGGACTCGTAAGAGCCGTCGTCAAAGCAGTACCACTCCTCGTGGACGTGGGGGTCAATGAGGCCGGGGATGACGTACTTCCCCTTGGCATCATAGGTATCCCTGGCCTCCTCCCGGATGTCGGGGGCCACCTGGGCGATCCGGTTGCCCTGAATGGCCACGTCGGCGGCAAAGGCGGGCTTTCCGGTGCCGTCCACGACCATGCCGTTGCGAATTAGAAAATCATACATTGCTGCTTCCAGCTCCTTTCATATCGTTCCGCGAAGGCTTCCTTTACTCCCGCCCCTTAGGGTTCAGACAATCGTTGAGCGCGGTGCCCAGCAGATTGAAGCAGATGACGTAAATGGCGATGCACAGGCTGGGGATGAGCCACCACCACCAGGGGTTCGGGCTGCTGATGACGGCGTTCTGACTCCAGGCCCGCTTGAGGACGGTGCCCCAGCTCCAGGTGGTGGGGTCACCCAAACCCAGGAAGCTCAGGCTGGCCTCGGTGAGCACGGCGGAGGCCATGACCAGAGTCATGTTGACGAACACCGGCCCGGAGGCGTTGAGGAGCACGTGCCTGAACAAAACGCTGCGGCCGGGCAGGCCCAGGCACTTAGCGGCCTCAATGTACTGCATTTCCCGAATCTTCAAGGTGCTGTTCTTGGTCACCCGGGCCAGCTGGGGCCAGGAGAAGATGCCTAAAATAAGTGCCACGTTGGTGATGGAGGTCCCCATGACGGCCGCCATAATGATCATAAGGGGCAGCATGGGCAGGGTCATGAAGATGTCGATGAAGGCGTCCACGACCTCGCTGACGATTCCCTTGGTATAGCCGCACAGCAGGCCCAGAGGGATGCCGATAAGGCCGGAGATGAGCATGGCCAGGATGGAGACATATAGGGAGGTACGGGCGCCCCAGGCCAGCTCGGCGAAGATGTCCAGGCCCAGGTTGTCTGTGCCCAGCCAGTGCTGGGCGCTGGGCGCCATGAGGATGTCGGTGGTGTAGCCGTCAGGCTTGGCCACCAGCATGGGGCCGAAGATGCCGATGAGCAGGATGATCATGACACCGATAAAGCCGATCATTCCGTTCCGGTTACGGACAAAGTAGTATAAAAAGTTCTTTCGCTCTTTCATGTTCAACCTCCCAGCTTGATGCGCGGGTCCAGCCAGGCCACGACAAGGTCTGTCAGGAAGCTCATGATGACAACGGACACGGCCATCAGAAGGAATGCGCCCTGGAGTACCGGGTAGTCCAGGGCGTTCACCGAGTCATAGATGAGCCGCCCAATGCCGGGCCAGGAAAAGACAGTCTCGGTGACGGTGGCACCGCCCACCATGATGCCGATCTGCATTCCAATGACGGTGACGGTGGGGATCAGGGCGTTTTTCAGGGCGTGGACCCGAATTACCTGGCCCTTGCTGTTGCCCTTGGCGTAGGCAGTGCGGATGTAGTCCTCCCGGAGGACATCGATCATGCTGTTTCGGGTGTAGAGCACCGCGTTGGCCAGATTAGTGATGGACAGGGCCACCGCCGGCAGGATCAGGTGTTTTATCACATCCAGGTAGAAGCCTATTCCCTGCCCCTTGGGCGGCGTATAGGCACCGCCAGTGGGCAGCAGCTTGAGCCGGAAGGAGAAAATATAAAGGAGCAGGAAGGCCATGAAGGGGATGAATACGGAGATGCCCATGGTCACCACGATACTGATGAGCCGGTCGGCCAACTTCCCCTTATGCGCGGCGGCGAACAGGCCCACGCCGATTCCGATGAAGATGACGATGACCATGACGGCGGCCAGAAGGGTCAGGGTCCAGGGTAGCTTCTGGGCCAAGTACTCGCTCACCGGGATGCGCTTGGCGAAGCTGGTGCCCATATTCCCGTGGAGCAGCTCCCGCATATAGAGCACATACTGCACGCCCTTGGACTTGTCCAGACCGTAGGCCTGGATGAGTGCCTGACGGGACTCCTCGGTCATCTGGGGGCTGATGAGCAGGTCGACGGGGTTAGAGGGCATGGCCCGGACGATGAAGAATACTAGGGTCACAGAGACGAAAATGGTTAGGATGCCGCGTCCTAGGCGGCGAATCAAGTAGCGAAGCATCATGGAGCCTCCTTTACGAAGTGACAGCGAACGTAGTGGCCTTCTTCCACCTTCATCAGTTCTGGCTCCTCCTCGAAGCAGCGGGGCTGGGCCTTGAAGCATCTCTGGCAGAAGCGGCAGCCTTCTGGGGGGTCCACCACGCTGGGGATGTCGCCCTCCAGCAGGATTCGCTGGGCCCTGGGCGCGGTGCTGGGCTGCGGGATGGCGGAGACCAGCGCCTGAGTGTAGGGGTGGGTGCGATCCGCGAAGAGCTGGTCGTAGTGGGCGATCTCCATGACCTTGCCCAGGTACATGACCAGGATGCGGTCGCTGATGTAGCGGATGACCGCCAAGTCATGGCCTATGAACACATAGGTCAGATTAAATTTGCGCTTCAGCTCATTGAAGAGGTTCAAAATCTGGGCCTGGACCGACACGTCCAGCGCCGAGACCGACTCGTCGCAGAACAGGACCTTGGGGCTGACCGCCAGGGCCCGGACGATTCCGATGCGCTGGCGCTGGCCGCCGGAAAACTCATGAGGGAAGCGGTCATAGACCTCGGCCCGCAGGCCCACCGTCTCCAGCAGACGCTTGACCTTGACCTCGGCCTCCTTATGGTTGGCAGCCTGCCTGTTGTAGAGCATGGGCTCGGCGATGGCCTCGCCGATCTTCAGTTTCGGGTTCAGGCTGGCGTAGGGGTCCTGAAAGATCATCTGCAGCTCGCTGCGGAGTTTCCGCTTTTCGGCGGCGGAGACGTGGAAATCCGTGATGTCCTCCCCCCCGTAGGCAACATGGCCGGAGGTCACCGGGGTCAGGGCCAGGATGGTGCGGGCTAAGGTGGATTTGCCGGATCCGGACTCGCCCACGATGCCCAGAGTCTCGCCGGGATAGAGCTCAAAGCTCACGTCCTCCACCGCGTGAACATACCGCTTGGGCTCGATGAGCTTGCGCTTTTTTACCGGGAAAAATTTTGTCAGGTGCTCCACTTTTAAGAGCGGTGCTTGTTCAGCCATGGTTACGCCTCCTCGTCAAAGTCCAGCCAGCACTGGACGTAGTGGTCCTTGTTAATGATTCGGGTGGGGGGAGACTCCTGGAGACACCGCTCCATGCAATGCTCGCAGCGGCCAGCGAATCGGCAGCCGGGCTCAAAGTCGTATACCGTGGGCACCGAGCCGGGAATGGTGGGCAGGGGCTTCTTTTCACTGTACATGGTAGGCACGGAGGCCATAAGACCCTTGGTATAGGGGTGGAGGGGGTGGTCAAAAATGGCGGCCAGAGTGCCCTGCTCCACGGCCCGGCCCGCGTACATCACGGCCACCTCGTCGCAGACCTCGGCCACCACACCCAGGTTGTGGGTAATGAGCATGAGGCTGCCCGAGGCGCCCTTTAGCCGGCGCATGATGTCCAGAATCTGGGCCTGGATGGTCACGTCCAGGGCAGTGGTGGGCTCGTCGGCGATGAGCAGGTCGGGGTGGTTAATGATGGCCATGGCAATCATCACCCGCTGGCGCATCCCGCCGGAAAACTCGTGTGGGTACTGGTCCACGCGGGTCTCGGGCGCGGCGATGCCGACCTCGGCGAGGGATTGGATCACCCGTTCCCGCACCTCCTGGGCGTTCATCTCCGGGTGATGGAGAGTCAGTACCTCTCCGATCTGCTGCCCGATGGTGAGCACAGGGTTCAGGGCGGTCATGGGCTCCTGGAAGATCATAGCCAACTTATTACCACGGACCCGGCGCATCTCCTCCTCTGACATTTGCAGAAGGTCCTCGCCTTCCAGAAGAATCTCGCCGCCCTGCACGGTGGCCGCGTCGGGTAACAGGCGCATGGCGGAGAGGCTGGTCATGCTCTTGCCGCAGCCAGATTCGCCCACAACACCCAGGGCCTTCCCAGCCTCGACCCTCAGACACAGCCGATCCAGGAGATTGAAGACCTTCCCATCGTCGTCCTTGAAGCCCATGCTGTAATCCTTGAATTCTACAATCGTCGCCATGACATTTCTCTCTCCTGTTCTGGGCCTGGCCCGTGAGGTGGATGTGCTTTGCGCCGTAACGCATTAACCCGTTGAAGCAGCTCTTTATAAAAATAGCGCTATCCCACCAGGGAGATTAGCGCCTTTTTAGGCTCTTCGGTAGAATGCGTGGGCAGTAAAAACTGAAGAAGTCCTTGATCCGCAAGGGCTTTCTCACTATGATTATGTTATTCAAAACGAATCAAAAGGTGGGGCTCCCCAAATGCGCACAAAAGATATCATACAGCCATTAGTCGGTACCAAGGATATTGTCGTGAAAGATCTTTTCTTTGACACCGAGGCCAATGCTTTCGTGGTTGCAGTACAGCCCACAAAGAAGGAGCAGTGCCGGTGTAGTAGCTGTCACTGCAAGGCACCATATTACGATGCTGGGCGAGGACCGCGCCGCTGGCGTGCGTTGGATATTGGCACCAACAAGTCTTTTATAGAAGGTCCTGTGCCCCGTGCCTACTGCAAGAAGCATGGTATGGTTGCCGCTGCCGTGCCTTGGGCAAGGCGTGACTCCCGGTTTTGTGCGAGCTTCGAGGAACAGGTTGCCTGGATTACCACGCACACCTCGCGCTCCGTTGTCTCAGAGCTGATGCGGGTGGAGTGGCACACGGTGGGTGACATCTGCGACCGGGTTTACAAGGATCTTGAAGCTGCAAATGCATTCCACTTTGACGGGCTGGTAAATGTCAGGATTGATGAGACCAGCTACAAGAAAGGCCGTAAGTACATGACCGTCGTTCTCAATCATGATACGAAGGCCGTGGTATGGTGCAGCGCAGGCTATGGCAAGGAAGTCCTGTCCCAGTTTTTTGAGCGACTGACGCCGGAACAAAGAGCATCTGTCGGTTGTGTTTCAGTAGATGAAGCCAGATGGATTGCGGACTGCGTGGCGCATTACTGCCCGATGCAGAGCGATGTGTAGACCCGTTCCATGTAGTTTCTTGGGCCACAGAAATCTTGGACAAAGTGCGCCACAAAGCCTGGTCCGAGGCCTACCAGGCATCCAAGAAAGCTCCCAAGAGAGGTCGCGGCCGCCCCACCAAGGGCAAGGTCGTAAATTCGGAGGAAAAGCAGGCAAAGGCAATGAAGAATCTCCGCTATGTCCTGCTCAAAAACCCAGAGCATCTGTCTGATAACCAGAGGGCGCAGCTCCAGTTTTTGATGGAGGCAAACCCGGGGCTTTACCGCGCCTATTTGCTGAAAGAAGGTCTCCGGTTGGCGCTCAAGGCTGGCCCAGAAGAGATTGCCGATGCCCTCCACAAGTGGATGGCGTGGGCCCAGCGATACCGAATTCCGGCCTTCCGTGAGTTGCGCTTGAAGATTAAGAGGCACTTCTCCGCCATCGTTGCGGTAGCCAAACACGGCCTCTCCAATGCTCGTGTAGAGGCTACGAACAACAAAATTAAGCTGATTATCCGTACAGCTTACGGATTCAGGAATACCCGCAGCCTGATTGCCATGGTCATGCTGTCCAGTTCAAGCGTCCAGCCGAGGCTTCCTGGCCGCTGACCGACCCACACATTCTACCGAAGCATCCTTTGGTGGTACCTTTTTTAGTTCCTCTTAAAGATTTTATATAGAATACCGCATTGTTGCCCGTTAGTAAATGACACATGTCATAATCAGGCGACTTCCGTCGCCGGAGCCCTTGCCGCGTTAATGAATCACAGACGTGAGATGCCCATTTGCATTTCTATCGCATAATTCCCCTGTAAATCCAAGGGAGTAGACAGAATCATTTTCCGTTGGAATTTATAATTTGTAGGTTAGTCAAACATATTGGATGGCGAACTCTGCGGGAGAAAGCCAGTGAAGGGGCCTCATGGGGAAGTTGATGGAGCGGCGGTTGTGGACAGCAAGTTGTTTGGCGAAGTCATACAGCGAGTAAAAGTTGTGGCAGGAGTAAAACCGTTTCTGGTCCTCCCGGTGGCTGCGTTCCACCTTGCCGTTGTGGCGGGGTGTATAAGGACGGATGAGTTTGTGCCGGATGCCTGGTTTAGCGGCGGCAGCTTCAAACAGGGTGGGTAGGTGCCGCTTGCTGTTGGGAAAACGGTTGGTGAACTCAAAACCGTTATCCGTTTGGACGCACTCCACCCGGATGCCTCGGCAGGCATACCATTTGACCAACTTTTTCAGGAAATCGGCAGAGGAATAAGTGGACTGCTCCGGGTAGGCAGCCAGAAAGCGCAGACGTGTGAACTCGTCAATGGCGGTGTACTGGTACAAACGCAGTTCCGGGTTGGCGATACAACAACGTGGGACTACCTTCACATCTACCGGTACCCGTTGCCCTGGATACGTTATCTGCTCATAGGGCTTTGGCTTGTAGACTGGTTTCTTCTCGGCCTGCCCCAGCTTGCGCATGACCCGGAACAGGCTCTC
>NZ_JALFGV010000095.1:0-25313 GCF_022777125.1 Lawsonibacter sp. | reverse complement strand
GCTTACTCCTTGATATGGGCGATGGTCTTGGCCAGCTCCTTCTTGTGCTGGAGGTTGCCCTGGCGTGCGATCATGATGCGCTGGGCCTGGGGGGAGCCGGCGCCGTGCAGGCTTTCGGTGCGGTAGCCCACGGCGGCGGTGCCCAGGGTCAGGTTTTCGATGAGGCGGAGGATGCGCAGCCGGTTCTCGGTGGACACGCCGGAGACGCCCTTCAGGTATTTTTCCACATAGGCGCCCAGCTTCTCGTCCCGCAGGTCGGCCTCGGAGGGGGCGGTGACCATCAGGCCGCCGGCGATGTCCTCCGCCAGCCGGGCGATCTCGTAGGGGAAGCGGGTCACGTTCTGCTTGCACACGTTGGCCAGCAGCAGGTCGATGATGTAGTTGCCGCTGTCGGTGGGGTGGCCCTCGGCGGAGCAGGCGATGCCGCAGCAGTACAGGGTCTCGTTCAGGTGGGTCATCTCGATGAGCTTGTCCTTGATGTGGCTGGCCCTGGCCGCGCCGTTGTAGTCGGCCGCCACCGCCGCCGCGCCGATGAGCACGTCGCCCACGCCCACCTTGCACCCGCCGTAGCTCTGGCGGTGATACCCGGCGAAGCGCTCCACCATCATCCCGGCGAACTCCGTCTCCCCGTTGAGGAAGATGCGCTCGTTGGGCACGAACACGTCGTCGAAGATGGTCAGCGCCTCCACCCCGCCGAACTCCGCGTTGCCCACGTCCAGCTCGCTGCCCTCCCGCTTCCGGGTGTCGCAGCTCTGGCGGCCGATGATCATGAAGATGCCCGGCGTGTCCATGGGCACGGCGAAGCTCACTGCGTAGTCCTTGTCGTCGGGGCCCATGGAGATGGTGGGCATGATGATGATCTCATGGCTGTTCAGCGCGCCGGTCTGGTGGGCCTTGGCGCCCCGCACCACGATCCCGTCGGGCCGGCGCTCCACCACCCGCAAAAACAGGTCCGGGTCCGCCTGCTCGTGGGGGGCCTTGCTCCGGTCCCCCTTGGGGTCGGTCATGGCGCCGTCCACCGTCAGGTCGTTGTCCTGGCAGTAGATCATGAACTGCTTGAAGTTCTCGTGATAATGGTTGGCGTACTTCCGGTCGGTCTCATACGTGGTGGAGAACACGGCGTTGAACGCGTCCATGCCCACGCAGCGCTGGAAGCAGGCGGCCGTCTTCTGCCCCAGCAGGCGCTGCATCTTCACCTTCTTCACCAGGTCCCCGGCGGACTGGTGGATGTGGGTGAAGCGGTTGACCCGCCGGCCGGTGTAGGGGGAGACGGCGGTCATCAGGTCCTCGTACTCCGGCATCTGGGCCAGGTCGTAGGTCATGCGCACGCTGTTCAGCGAGGGCCGCAGAATGGGGTCGTCCACCGGGTCCTCCACCTTTTTCCCAAACAGATATACCTGCATCTTCCGCTTCCGGATGCTCTCAATGTACTCCTCGCCCGTCATCAGTGACATAATAAACGACTTCCTTTCCAATTTATCTTTTTTAGATGGATATGACCATATGGGAGATGGTAAAGACCAGCACGATGAACGCCGTCAGGAATCCGCCCAGCCAGACGCTGCCGCTCTTTCTGCAAAGCACACGGCTCATAACAGCGGAAATCGGCAGGATAAAGAGCAGTCCGAAGCACATGATGCCCGCCAGGGCGGTGGGGAAGGCCATGCCGATGGTGGACATCCACTCCGCGGAGGTCGTGCCGGGGATATACTGGATGCCCCGCACGCCGGTGGCGAAGAGCATGCCATAGTCGTAGGCAAACAGGACTGCCAGTCCGCCGCAGGAGACCGCCGCGATCAGCAGATAGCTCACCCAGGCGGGGGCATTGTTGATGCGGGTCAGGGAATTGTAAATCACCCCCGCCAGCAGGAAGAAGAGGATCCAAACCGGAAGGTATTTGAAAAACGCGATCCAGTGGGCGGCATCCATCGGCATAATGTTGAATTTGAAGAAGGCGAAGTGCGTGCCGGAACAGGCGGCGCAGAGGTAGACCACGGCGTACACCCCGCCGAAGGAGACTGCGGCCAGCAGCAGGGACTTGAGCACCTGCGCCGCCGGCAGCTTCAGGCCGGTGTTTTCCAGGCCGAAGCCCGCTCTCTTGGCGATGAGGAAAAACACCAGCAGGTACAGCGCCAGGAAAACGGCGCCCACCACGCAGTTAAAGAGCATCAGAGAGTTCATGGGCGCCATATTGAAGAAGGCGTTGGGCATAAACTTGGTCAAAAACTTGAACCACTGGGGCTGCATGTAATAGGGATATCCGATCAGCCAGTAGTACAGCAGCGGCGCCGGCAGCAGGAAGATCAGATACAGCGCGGCGTATTTCAGCGCGCCCTTCCCGCCGGTCACCGTGCTCATGGATGGGGCCTCCGGCCGGACGATGGTGGCAAAGAAGGGCAGGCGGAGCAGGGTGAGCGCCAGGGCCACGAACGCCGTCAGGGTGGCCGTCAGGCCGATCAGTCCGCAGGCCGCCCGGCCGTGCCACACCTGGTCGGCGGGGTCGATGGTGGCCTCCCCGCCCCGCAGGGTGATGTCGAAGAAGTCGATACCGTAGGAGATGGCGGTCTCGTCATAATAGGTATCGGAGTGAGTGCCGTCGAAGGAATAGGCGGCCCGGATGGGCTGCATGGTCACAGCGGCGGAGGCGGCGGCGGTCACGGCCTCCGCCCGGCTCAGGGGCGTGGCCGCGGCATCCCCGTACAGGAAGTAGGTGCCGGAGGGCACGTTGGACGCCCCGCCGGTGCCGCAGGCGAACTTAAAGCTGGTGGTATACCGGGCGGCGTCGTCCACCCCCCAGAGCAGGCCGGAGAACTCGTCGTAATCCCCCTCGATGGTACACATATTTACAGGTGCGGCATACAGGGGGAACACGCCGTTTTCAGCGTTGACCCCGTTGTACGTCAAGTCGTTGACGTTGCGCACATTATAGTTATAGCCGGTAAGCACCATGGAGCTGGGGAGCACGATGCCCGCGTCCATGGCGGCCAGATAGGCGGCGCCGGCCGCGGCCGTCTCGTCCTGACCGGCGGCAGCGGCCTCAGTCAGGGCCGCGGTATAGGCGGCCTGCCACTTGGCGTACGCAAGGTAGGCGCCCTCCTGGATGGCGGCGGTGCCCATGGAGTGGCCCAGCATACCGATCCTGGCCGCGTCCACATACTCCAGCTTGCCCAGCTCCTGAAGGGCGGAATAGCTGCCCAGGTCGGGCGCGTAATTTTCTACGTTGCCCATCTCCGCCTGGCGGTAGCCGTCGGGCGGGAGGGCGGACTCCCCGTGGCCATAGAGATCCAGCGCCATGACCACATAGCCCCGGCGGGAGAGTTCAATGGCGTTTGGCTCCATGGCGTCCAGGCTGGCGGTATAGCCGTGGCAGAGCAGCACGGCGGGCAGCTTGTTCTCCGCGCTGGCCTGGACCGGGATATAGAGCTTGGCGTGACTGAGTGCGCCCACATCGGTGGTAAAGGTGATCTCTTCGGTGCGCACCGCGCCGCCGCCGGTGGCGATGACGCCGCCCACGGCGGAGCTGATCAGCATCGCCAGCAGGGCGGCGATCAGCACGATCGCGCAGGCCCGCGGGCCCCGCTTGTGCGAAATGTTCTGTTCCATTCTTCTTCCTCCCCGCCCCCCCGGCGGACGCTCCGCCGGGGGGCTCGCTTTTCTTTCCGCAGCCGGTTACAGGCGGGACAGGAAATCCCGCACCTTGTGGTCGAAGCGGAAGGTTTCCAAAATCCCGGCCATATGGCCCAGGTCGCTGTCGATGGGGTAGCATTCCGCGTTCCCCCCCAGCCAGGTGATGCGCTGCGTCACCCAGTCCACAAACTGCCATGGGTGCAGCACGTCCAGCCGCGAGGGAATGGCCAGCACCTTTGCCTTGATCCGCGCCAGCGCCGCGTCAAGATCGCCGCCATAGGGTCTGGAAACGTCATAGTTCAGGCAGGTGCGGCAGGTATACAGCCAGTGGTTCAGGTCTACAAAGGGCACGGACAGCTCCACAATGGCATCCAGCTTGTCTTCAAAGGACGCCTGGCCCAGCACGCTCTCATAGCAGGCCCGGTCGGCGCTGACGTCACGCTTGTAGGTCCGTTCGTAGTAGCCCGCCTGGAAGGCGGCCACATTCATCATCTCCAGGCACAGCCGCAGGGTATCGGTGGGCTGTTCTTCCTGGTCATAGTAGTTTCCCCCCCGGAACTTCGGGTCGATCTTGGCCACCTTGATGGCGTACTGAAGGGGGTTAAAGCCGCCCCAAACGGGCAGTTTCGGCGTGCCGATGACCGGGATGATCGCATCCATCATGTCCGGGTAGGCCACCGCCCACTGCCAGGAGGTCATGGCGCCGAAGGACGGGCCCATGACCGCCTTCAGGTGGGTGATCCCCAATTGCTCCAGCAGGTGCTTTTGGGTATTTACCACGTCCAGCACCTCGGGCACGGGAAAATCCAGCGCGTAGGGCTTCCCGGTCTCCGGATTCACGGTCATGGGGCCGGTGGTAATGACGTTCGGATTCTTGGCGCCGCAGTTGCACAGATTGTCGGCGCAGACGACAAAGTATTTCTCGGTATCCACCGCCTTACCGGGGCCGATCAGCCCGTCCCAGAAGCCGGGCAGCGGGTCGCTCTCCTGGTATTTGCCGCAGCAATGGCTGCTGGCGGAGAAATAGTGGACCACCAGGATCGCGTTGTCCTTCGCCTCGTTCAGGGTCCCGTAGGTCTCATACCCCAGGCGGACCGGCAGCGTGCGGCCGCAGGTAAAGGAAAACGCGGGGATCTCAAAGGATTGTTTTACGCTCTTCAGGCTCACAGGAAGCCTCCTCCTTTCCAGCCGTGGGTTCAGATAATGCCGACGGAGATCATAAGGATGCACAATACCGTCAGCAGGATGGGCATCACCACGGTCAGGGGGAATACATGCTTGTAGGAATCCTTGGCGGTGACGCCGCAGACGGAGCACATCAGAATAAAGGTGGAGCAGTGGGGCAGCGTGTCCAGGCCGCAGCAGGCGATGGTCATCAGGCGATGGAATGCCTCGGGATTGATGCCCAGGTTGATGTAGTTGGGCAGCATGGTGTCAGCAAAGATCTGCAGGCCGCCCAAAGCGGTACCGGTGATGCCGGCTACCACGTTGACCGCCACGGACGCGGACACATAGGGGTTGAAGGCAGTGGTCAGGCCGTTGGCGAAATCCACAAAGTACTGGAAGCCGGGGGCCGCCTGCACCACGCCGGCGAAACCCATGACGCCGCCGGTCAGCAGCAGGGCGGAGGTGCAGGAGGACCACATTCCGGTGGTGAAGGTCTTGAGCACGCCGTGCTTCTTATGGGCGCCGAAGAAGACCTTGGGGTTGAGGACCACGCAGGCCACGATGGCGATGCACAGAGAGGTCAGGATGCTGTTGGTGGCGCTCATCACGTTCTTCAGCAGGATCATGACGAACACAACAATCAGCAGGGGGATGATAGAGGCCCAGAAGGGGGGCAAATTCTTTTCCTCGTCATCATCCAGCGCATCCGTGCCGGAGACCACGTAGCCCACGCCCAGGGCGGTCTGCCGTCTGGCCTGCCAAGTGACATAGATCCCGGCCAGGACGGTACCCACGATGCAGGCGATGATGCCCATTACAGGAGCCGAAAATGCGTCCACCCCCAAGCCGTACTCCGGACGGGCCAGCAATGCGTTGGTGCTGGTGGGGTTGCCGGGCAGGCACAGGCACAGGGTCACCGAAGCGCACAGCACAATGCCGGGCAGCAGGTTTTTCGTAATGTTGGCCTTGCGGAACAAGGGGGCGGCCACGGGGTAGACGGCAAAGACGATAACAAAAGCGGAAACGCCGCCCATGGCCATCAGCAGGGTGATGAGCAGCGCGCCCAGGGGAGCCCACTTCACGCCGAAAATCTTGAACAGCACCTTGGCCACACTCTCAGCCGCACCTGTGACCTTCAGGAACTCACCGTAAGCGGCCGCCAGGCCGAACAGCAGGAAATAGTTTCCGACAAAGTTTTTCAGTCCAGTAGCGTAGGCGCCGCTGAAGGTCTCCCAAAAGGGAAGCAGGTTGGTAACGACAACTACCAGTGACGCGATCAGAGATGCAATGAATGCATTGACGCCCTTGTAACTTAAAATGATCAGACACGCGATGGCCAGAAGCAGGCCGATAACACCAATTGCGCTCAAACGAATTTCCTCCATTTCTTTCTGTTGGACCATTCTCCGCGGTGAACCGTATTTGCGGCGTCTCAGGTAGATCAAATCTGCTCGTACAGTTGGCCAACTGTCCCTCGACGCAATAAATAGTTGCAAACGGTGTGCCAACTTCGGCCATTTCTTTCCCGTCTGCGTAAAACCGTTGCGGCACAGCCGTTTCTGAAGTTTTTGCAAAAAAGTCCGCCCCCCGCTTTTGTTGCAAAAATAAAACAAAAGCGGGGGGCTTGTTCCAAAATCATTTCTGATCCGGCCATTTGGGCGTTTGTTGCAAAAATGAATCGTGTTTTATTTTTGCAACAGCCGTTCCTGTGCGTACCGCTTCCGCTTTCGCACAAAAGTAGCCGGGTCCATGCCCAGACTGCGGGCCGCGTCCCGGACGTTTCCGAAGCGCTCGTAAGCCCGGTTGATAAACTGCAGCTCAAACTGTCCGGTGAGGGCCTTCAGGTCCACCGTGGGGCCGTCCTCCCCGCCGGGCAGGGGCGGCGTCCAAACACTGTGAAAGGGCAGGTCCTCGGCCCGGATCTGATCCGAGCCGCTCATGATGACCATACGCTCGATGATGTTTTTCAGCTCCCGCACGTTGCCCGGCCACGCATAGTTCAGCATGGCCTGACACGCGGAGGCGGTAAGCCGCTTGCGCAGGTTGTACTTTTTGTTGAGCTCCTCCAGAAAGCTCTCGGCAAAGGGGATGATGTCGTCCCGCCGTTCCCGCAGGGGCGGGATGGTGATGGGCACGACGTTGAGCCGGTAGAACAGGTCCTCCCGAAAGGTCTTGTCCCGCACCATCTGCCCCAGATCCCGATTGGTGGCGGCCACGACGCGCACGTCCACGCTCACCGCCTCGTTTCCGCCCACCCGGGTGACGGTGCGCTCCTGAAGCACCCGCAGCAGCTTTACCTGCATCTCCAGCGGCAGCTCCCCAATCTCGTCCAGGAAGAGCGTGCCCTTGTCCGCCACCTCGAACAGGCCCGGTTTACCGCCCCGGCTGGCCCCGGTAAAGGCCCCCTGCACATAGCCGAACAGCTCGCTTTCGATGAGGTTGGGCGCGATGGCGCCGCAGTTGACCGTGAGGAAGCGCCCCTCCCGGCGGGCGCTGTTCTTGAAGATGTATTTGGCAATCTTTTCCTTTCCCACGCCGGTCTCCCCCAGCAGGAGCACCGTGGTATCCAGCGCCGCCACCCGGTCCACCAGTTCCAGCACCTCCAGCATCCGCCGGTCGGCGGCGATCAGGTCCGCGGAGTCCAGCACCTGCTTGCGGGTGTATTCGATCTCGGAATAGTACTTTTCGTTCTGCTCGGCGCTCCGCCGGTACTTTTCCTGCAGATCGTAAAGCTCGGTGGTGTCCCGCACGTTGGTCACCACCATGACGATGTCCCCACTCTCGTCAAAAACCGGGGTGGAGGCAATGAGGGCGTGGCGGCCGTTGCGGAAGACCTGCTCCAGCGTGACCGGTTTTCGCTTGGAGATGGCGATGAGCGTGCCCGAGCGGTCGACGATCCCCTCCCGCTCCAGGTCCCACATGCTGCGCCCCAGCACTTCCTCCGCCCGCAGGCCGGTGATGGTCAGATAGGCCTGATTGACCCGGATGGTGACGGCCTGCCCGTCGGTAATGAAAATACCGTCGTACGAGCTTTCGATAATGGCGTCCAGGCGGTCGTAGGCCTCCTGGAGGCTCCCGAACATCCCGGCGGCCTGGTGGGGGTGATGCAGAAATGCGGGTTCCCGGTTCGGCATGGCGGCGCCCTCCCTTCTCAGATGGTTCCAGTATAATTTGCCCCGGAATGCCTGTCAAGCGCGGACAGCGCCGCCCCCGGTGCGGCATGCGTACCGGGGGCGGCCAAGTCTCTGCGCCTCAGCCGTGTCCCCGGGCCTCCAACGCCCGGGCAGTTCCCGCCAGCAGCCCACGGTACACAGCCAGTTGGTATAGCCGTGCTCCTCTCCCCGCGCCCCCGCCGGAAAGGGCGCGGGCCGAAAGCTCTCGAACCGGGCCAGCCAGGGCCCGTACCGGCGGACGATCTGCGGTGCGTGGGCCTTGTAGTACCACTCTTTGCAGGGTGCCAGCCAGTTATAGTCCAAATCGTGCAGCACAACGCGTTTGATCATAAGACCGCCTCGCCTTCCGCTCGCTGTATGCAGACCGCCCGCAAAATACGCAGTCCCTCCCCAGAACCGAAAAACGCGGTCCCGGCCGAGTGCCGGGACCGCGTTCGGATTTTTGGGGGAAGGCGCGCTTCCCCGGAGCGGCTTTTACTCCACAGCCTTGGGTGCGCTGCCGTCACACTGGAAGAAGTGGACATCGGCTGCCTTCTTGCCGTCTACCCACTGGAAGCTCCCCTGGACGCCTTCGAAGACGGGAGAGTTGTACAGCCAGTTGCCCAGCGCCTCGCGCTCCTCGGAGAGCTTGGCGGGGTCGCCGGTGAGCTCCAGTTCCTCGATGCCCTGCTTGATGGCCATCATGGCGTCATAGAAGCCGGGCACCGGGGGCGCGGTGGGGGTTTGTCCGTCGTTGGCCCGCTGATAGGCGGCCACCAGGGTCTGCCACTCCTCGCCGGAGTAGTCGGGGTTGAGCTTGTTCCAAATATAGGTGCCGTCGCAGTCGGAACCGGCCACATCGAAGTAGTTGGCGTCATAGCTGGCGAAGGTGGCACAGATGCGGCGGCCTTCGTCCACGCCGCGCTTGCGCAGCTCGGTCAGGACCTTGGCGGCCTCGTCGGCCCGCAGGTTCAGGTAGTAGCCGTCGGCCTTCAGGTTCAGGGCCTGGATGGCGGAGGCGGAGCAGTCCAGCTGGCCGGTCTGCACCTCCACCGTGCCCACCACTTCGATACCGGAATCGGGCAGCTGTGCAGTGAGCAGCTCCGTGGCGGCCGCCTGGGAGGCGTCGGTGGGGGTGTAGAAGATCACGATCTTCTTGATGTCGTCGTTTACGGCGGTCCACTCCTGCGCGGCGGCCAGGTCGCCCTCCTCGGAATCGGTCATGTAGCCCATGACGTAAGGGGCGTACAGGTCGCGGATATCCTGGAAGGAGTAGGCGGCGATGTTGGGCACGCCGCCGTCATAGGCCACCTGGCCGGCGGATTCGGCGCCGGGGGCGTCCATGGGGCCCAGCACCACCAGGGCGTTGTCCACCACGCTGGTCATCTGGGTGACGGCCTTGGAGGTATCAAAGGCCGTATCCAGCACCGTGACCTTCACCGGCACGCCGCGGATCCCGCCGTTCGCGTTGATGATCTCGGCGGCGTATTCGGCGGCCCAGCCGGCGGGCTTTCCCACATAGGCGATGGCGCCCGTGGCGGCGGTGAGCATGGGGATCTCCCACTCGGTGACGACGACGGCGTTGGCGTCGGCGGGGGCGTCGGTACCGGCCGCGGGGGCGGTAGCGGGCGGCGTGCTCTCACCCGCAGAGCCTCCGCTGCTGGAACAGCCGGCCAGCAGGCCGATCATCAGCGCTAGGGAAAGCAAGAGGGCGGACATGCGAAGCTTGTTCCGTTTCATGCAGTTTCTCTCCTTTTCGTGACGTTATCTTCAAAGGCGGAGCCTTCCGCCGTTTGAACGGATGGGGGTACTTCAGCTGCGTCCCGCCGGGACCCTTGCTTCTCCCCCGCGGGCAAAAAGGCGCTTGATCTTACCGGGCAGTTCCCGGGTGATGATGCCCTCGGGCCGGGCCATGAGGATGACCACCAGGATCACGCCGTAGATGATCTGGGTAAAGCTGTTGATGCTGGCGGGCACCCACTGGGGCAGGCCCCACAGCAGGGGCACCGAGACGAACACCCCCCATTGGGTATAGCGCCCGCCCACAAAGAGCATGGTCATGACGGACAAAAGCAGGGAAAAGCCGAAGGTCTCGGGATAGATGGTGCGCATGTTGAAGGCGTAGACGGCGCCGGACACCGCGCCGTAGATCGAGGAGATGGTCAGAGAGAAGACCGTCATCTTCTTCACGTTGATGCCCAGCGTGGTGGCCATATCGGCGTCGGTGCCGATGGCCTCCAGCGCCCGGCCCAGCTTGGAGTGGTTGAGCCGGTAGAGGAAGGCGCCCAGCAGGATCACCAGGATCACAGAATAGAGCAGCAGGTGCTCCACCTTGGGGATGCCCCGGATACCGCGGGTGCCGCCCAGAAAGTCCAGGTTGCGGATGACCGATTGGATGATGAAGATCAGAGCCATAGAGGCCACGGCAGTGACCACGCCCGAGGTGCGGGAGAAGCCAAGCGCGGGCAAAAAGCCCAGGATCGCGCCCACCACGGCGGCGCCCAGCACGCACAGGAAAAAGGGCCAGCCCAGCTCCTTGGCGGCAAAGGCGGCAAAGTAGCCTCCCACGGCCATGCAGTAGACGGTGCCGTTGTACAGCAGCCCCGCCCGGAAGGGCACCAGCGCCCCCCACACCAGGAGGATGAAGGCGCAGCAGAAAATCAGATACAGGGTCATGGATGTGGACAGCATACGTCTTCCCCCCTTAGTGCTGCTTGCCGAACAGGCCGTTCGGCTTCCAGATGATGACCAGCATGATGACGCCGTAGAACACGGCCTCGGTCCAGCGGCCGGGCAGGTAGGCCAGGGCCATGGCCTCCACCACGCCCATGAACAGGGCGGAGAGCAGTCCGCCCTTCAGGTTGCCCATACCGGCAAAGAGCATGAGGATAATGGCCTTGACGGCAAAAGTGTCGCCCAGGGCGGGGGACCCGGCGCCCAAGGTCATGATGCACAGGATGGCGATGATGCCCGCCAGCAGGCCTGCGATCCCGAAGCCCAGCACGCCGGTGCGGCCAAAGGGGATGCCCAGCATCCTGGCCACCCGCAGGTTCTGCGCCATAGCCCGGATGGCGCGGCCCTCCTTGGATTTGAAGAGGAACCACATCAGCGCCACCGCCACCACGGCGCAGCATACCAGGGTGACGATATTGGCTGCGGAGAAGCTGATCAGGCCGATATTGATGGTGTTCTGGCGGCCGGTCATGGCGTCGGGAAAGGCGAAATTGGCGCCGCCGTTGATGTACTTGGAGATAAATTCCGTAATGATGATGCCGATGCCCATGGCCAGGGTGACGGTCTCCAGGTCCGCCCCCCGCACGGACAGGGGCCGGAACAGCGGCTCGGTGGCAATGGTGAACACGATGGCCGAGACCAGCATCACCACGATGCACAGGGGGATGTTGTTTCCGGTATGGGTCAGGGTGAGCCAGCCCATGGCCATGGTGAGCACCACAATGTGGGAATAGCTGTGGTGTACGATGTTGCGCACCAGCACCAGCAGGTTCATACCCAGCACCAGCAGCGCGTAGATGCCCCCGGTGGCGAGGCCGACGATGATCTGTGCGATGAACGATTCCATGGATTCCCCGCCTCCTTTCTATTCTCCGCCCAGGTAGGCGCGCCTGACCTCGGGGTCGTCGGCCAGCTGCCGGGCGGGTCCTTCCATCACGGTCACGCCCAGGTCCAGCACATAGCCCCGGTCGGCATACTGCAGCGCCTTGCGGGCGTTCTGCTCGGAGAGCAGGATGGTCAGGCCCTGCCGTTTCATCTCCACCAGGAACCGGAAGATCTTGTCCACGTAGGCCGGCGAAAGGGCCAGGGAAGGCTCGTCCAGCAGCACCAGCCTGGGTTCCCCCATCAGCGCCCGGCTGATGGCCAGCATCTGCTGCTCGCCGCCGGAGAGGGTGCCCGCCTTCTGGGTCTTTCGATCATTCAGAATGGGGAAGTAGGAGAAGACCTTCTCCAGCATGGGGCCATAATCCCCTTTGTGGTGGTAGGCGCCCAGCTGGAGATTCTCCAGCACCGTCATATCGGCCAGCATGCCCCGGCCCTCGGGCACCACCGAGATGCCGGCGGCCACCACCTTCTCCGTCTTCCAGCGGGTGATATCCTGGCCCAGGAACGTGATCGTTCCGCTCTTTGCCCGCTGCAGGCCCAGGACGGCATTGATCAGGGTGGATTTCCCCGCGCCGTTCGCGCCGATCAGGGCCACGATCTCGCCCGGACGGACCTGCAGATCGATCTTCCTGACCGCGCAGATGGGTCCGTAACAGACCGACAGGCCCTCGACGTTCAACACATTAGTCTGTTCCAAGGTACGCTTCCACCACCTTTGGATGATTTTTGACCTCCTCGGGCAGGCCCTCGGCGATCTTCGCGCCGAATTCGATGGCCGTCACCACGTCGGAGGAGCGTGTGACCAGCTTCACGTCGTGGGCGATGAGGATGATGCTGGTACCCTGCTCCTTGATTTGACGGATCAGCGCTTCCAGCCGGGCCGACTCCTCGGCCCCCATGCCCGCGGTGGGTTCGTCCAGCAGCAGCAGCTTGGGGCCGGTGGCCAGGGCGCGGGCGATCTGCAGCAGGTGCTGGTCGGCCCAGGCCAGGTCCCGGGCCCAGCGTCCGGCCGAGCGCTCCAGGCCCACGAAGGCCAGCTGCTCCATCGCCCGCTCCCGCATCGCCCGCTCCTGCCGGGACGCCCGGAAGGGCGCATGCAGGAAGGTGTCCGCCGCTTCGGTCTTGGTCTTGGCAAAATAGCCGCACATCACGTTATCCAGTACGCTCATGCGCCCCATGACCTTGGGGATCTGGAAGGTGCGGCTGATGCCCAGGCGGGCGATCTCGTAGGCGGGCAGGCCGGTGATGTCCCTGCCGCCGAAAAAGATCTGTCCGTCGGTGGGCGGGAACACGCCGCTGATGACGTTGAATGTGGTGGTCTTGCCGGAGCCGTTGGGGCCGATGAGGCCATGGACGGTCCCTTGCGTTACGGTCAGGTCCAGTTCCTTGATGGCATGCACGCCGCCAAAGCGCTTGTTGACTTTACGCAGTTCCAGGATATCCAAGGCGTTCCCTCCTGTCTCTCTCGAATTTGGCTCCAGTATATCGGCGCTTTGTGATGGCCGCGTGAAAAAGGCGTAAAAAAGATGCACAATATTTCGTTGAAATATTGTGCATCCTGCTTATTCACAGGGCAGTGCAAACCAGAACCGGCTGCCCTCCCCCTCCCGGCTGTCCGCGCTGTAGCGGGCGTGATGGAGCTCCAGGATGGCTTTCACGATGGACAGGCCCACGCCTGTGCTGGCCGCATTCTTGTCAAAGCGGTTGATCTTATAGTAGCGCTCCCAAATCTCCCGGAGCTGCTCCGTCGAAATGCCGCCCCCGGTGTCGATGACCTCGAACAGGCCCTCCCCGGCCCAGCGGCTGACCCCCACGTACACCAGCTTATCTCCGCCGGTATAATTGAACGCGTTGCTGATGAGATTGAACGCGGCCCGCTCCAGCTGCTGCCGGTCCCCCCGCACGAGCACGTCCCGGTCCAGCGAGAGAAAGAGGCGGTAGCCCTCCCGCTCCCACAGATGCCGGAAGTCCCCCAGGGCCCGCTCCACGCTCTCCGCCAGGGGAAATACCTCCATATTCAGCTCCATGGTGCCCGACTGGAGCCGGGACAGGTCCAGCGTTTCGTTGACAAACCGGGTCAGCTTTTCCGTCTCCCGGACGATCACGTCCAGGTGGGCCTCCCGTTTCACCGGATCATCCCCGGAGATCTGCTGAACCATCTCGGCGTAGGCCCGGATCATGGTCAGGGGGGTACGCATGTCGTGGGAAACGTTGGCGATCAGATCCCGGCGCAGGGCCTCGGTATTGCTGAATTCCGTAGCCGCCGTGTCCAGAGCGTCGGAGAGGTGGTCCAGCTCCGTACAGGAACCCTTGGGAAAGTCCACCCCGTAATCCCCGCCGGCCAGCCGCAGGGCCCGCTGGGTGATCTGAGTGATGGGGCGGGACAGATTGGACGCCAGCAGAAAGGCCAGCACCGTCGCCACCACCAGTACCACCGCCGTGACCAGAAGAAACCGTGAGGAGAGCATGGAGAGCGCGGCGGATACCGGCACCATGTTCGTGCTGGTGAAAAGCACCTCCCGCAAGCCGTCCTGCAAAGCCACCACCTGGACCTGGACCAGCCACTCGCTGTCATGGACGGTGTCGGGGACCCGGTAAAAATAGTAGCCGTCGGTACCGTCCAGGCGTGCAAAGATACCATAATCCACCAGGCCCTCCTGGGGCGGAGGCGCATCGGCCCCGTCGTTGCCCAACGAGCGCAGCAGCACCCCGTCCTCCCGCAGGATCTGAATGAAAAAGCCGGACCGGGCCACCGAACGCAGGGAGTCCGCGAACCCCTCCCGCCCGTAGGTGGAGGAGATGATATTGCCCGCCTGCTTGAGCCGGTCGATCCGGTCGTTTTCGTAGGTGGTGCGGATGGTGGTGATCTGGACGACCCACATCAGCCCGCATACCAGCACCGCGAATCCCACCAGCGCCGCCCAGAGCCGGAAGCGGAAGGAATGCACGTCAAACCGCTTCAAATTTATACCCCGCTCCCCGCATGGTCACGATGAAGCCGCGGTAGGGCCCCAACGCGCTGCGGAGCATCTTGATGTGGGTATCCACCGTCCGGTCGTCTCCCAGAAAATCATTTCCCCACACCTTGCGCAGCAGCTGTTCCCGCGAGAGGACGATGCCCTTGTTCTGCACCAGGGTAAAGAGCAGATCATACTCCCGGGGCGTCATCGGCACCGCCCTGCCGTCCACCCGGACGCTGCGGCCCGCCGGATCCACCTCCAGCCCGCCGAAGGCCGCGGGCCGGACCGCGCCCCCGCCCTGCGCCCGGGCGGAGCGGGCGCAGATGGCGCCCAGGCGTGCCACCAGCTCCCGGGGGGAAAAGGGCTTGACCACATAATCGTCAATGCCCAGCTGAAAGCCCTTGAGCTTGTCGTACTCCTCGCCCCGGGCGGAGAGCATCAGCACCGGCACCGACGGATCGCCTCTTCGGATCTCCCGGCAGGCGGCAAAGCCGTCCATCACCGGCATCATGATATCCATCACGATGAAGTCAAATTTCTGCATCCGGCACAGGGAGACCGCCTCCGCCCCGTTGGCTGCCTCCGCCACCGTATGTCCGTCAAACTCCAGATACTCCCGGATCACATTGCGGATCCCCTCCTCGTCGTCCGCCACCAGTCCCCGCATCTCGCTTCCTCCCTCCGTACGCGTCTGTTTTCTTTAATCTTATGAGAACGTGCCGCCCCTGTCAAGAAAAACCGCCTCCCGTGCAGCTGGAAGCGGCCGTTCCAGGCCGCATATTGCCCCCGTTTTTTGTGCGTTTCAGCCAAAGAAAAACAGGCATTTTTGATCTGTTTGACAAATTTGTGCAGAGCGCTCAAAAAAGGGCTTGCCAACGGGAGCATTTCTTGCTACGATATAGAAAACGTTTGGTGTAAAACGTTTGCGTGAAAACGTTTTGTATCCAGACCAGACTTGACTAGGCCACACCGCAGATTGCGTTCGTCCCCGTCTGCGGCGGCGCCGGGAAGAGGGAGCCATGGGCAAAAAACCGAACATTTTAGTGGTGGGCAGCTTTGTGATGGACCTGATCGTCAGCACCCAGCGCCTGCCGGAGAATGGCGAGACCGTCCTGGGCACCGGCTTTCGCACCGCGCCGGGCGGCAAGGGCCTCAATCAGGCCGTCCAGGCCGCCCGGCTGGGCGCTCAGGTGGAGATGATGGGCTGCGTGGGCCGGGACGCCTACGGGGACACGATGCTGGCATGCGCCCGGGAGGCGGGCGTGGACGTGTCCCATGTAAAACGCACCGACCAGGCGCCTTCTGCCATCGGCAATGTGCAGCTGTTCCAGCGGAGCGACGGCAGCACCCAAAACCGCATCGTGGTGGTCCCCGGGGCCAACCTGCTGCTGACGCAGGCGGACGTGGCCTTCCTCCGGGAGAAAATCGGCGGCTTTGACATGGTCATGCTGCAGCTGGAGATCCCCCTGCCGGTCAATATCGCCGTCGCCCGGTATGCCCGTGCCGCCGGGGTGCCGGTGATGCTCAATCCGGCCCCCGCGGCGCCCCTGCCCGCCGACTTGCTTTCCGCCGTGACCTATCTCTCCCCCAACGAGAACGAGGCGGAACTGCTCAGCGGCGTGCCCCTGCACCGTACCGAGCACGGCATCGACCTCAAGCGGGTGGAACATGCGGCGGCGGTCCTGCGGGACAAGGGCGCGGCGCATGTGATCGTCACCCTGGGGGACGTGGGCTCAGCCTATCTGGGAAAGGAATTTCTCCACTGCCCCAGTGTGTCCGGTATCCAGGCCATAGACCCCACGGCGGCCGGCGATTCTTACATCGGGGCCCTTTCGGTGGCCCTGGCCGGCGGCGAGCCGGTGGACGAGGCCATGCGCCGGGCTACCCACACCGCAGCCATCACGGTCTCCCGCATGGGGGCGCTTCCCTCGCTGCCCACCCTGGCGGAAGTGGAAGTCTCGCTGGCCCGGCGCAGCGTCTCCTAACTTCAAGTCCGTCCTACGGAGGTGTTTGTTATGGAATCCCTGACCCAATTTCAGCAGATCGTGGGGGAGAACGTCGCTCAGTTCGTCCAGGAACTGGATGAGGACTACCTCGCCCCCGCCCTGTCCCTTTTGATCGCGGCCAACGACCGAGGCAACCGAATCCACATCACCGGCATCGGGAAGCCCTCCCACGTGGCCCAATACGGCGCTTCCCTCATGTCCTCCATCGCCGTGCCCACCTATTTCCTGGACGGCACCGAGGCGGTCCACGGCTCCTGCGGACAGCTGCGGGCGGGCGATGCGGTCATCTGCATCTCCAACAGCGGCGAGACCATGGAGATGCGCGCCACCGTCACAGCCATTGCCAACAACGGCTGCAAGGTCATCGGCATCAGCCGCAGTCCGGATTCCTGGCTGGCACGGCACGCGGACGTGCACCTGACGGTCCGTGTGGATCAGGAGGGCGGTCCCATGAATCGCGCCCCCATCAGCTCGGTCTTGCTGGAAAACATCGTATTGCAGGCCCTCAGCGTACGCCTGCAGGCCCACTATGGTCTGACGCCTCAGGAGTACGTCCGTCACCACCCCGGCGGCACGCTGGGCAGGCTGCGGCCGGAAGAACAGGAGGCGGGCCATGGTTAGTACCCGATGCATCCATCCCGGCATCCTGTCCGCCCTGGCCCACGGCGGACACGGAGACAAAATCCTCCTTGCCGACGGGAACTTTCCGCTGTCCACCCGGGCGGGAAGTGCGGAAAAAATTTATCTGGGCCTGGAACGGGACCTGCCCACGGTGTCCCAGGTCCTCGCGGCCCTGAACAGCGTGGCGGTATTTGAGCGGGCGGAGGTCATGCTGCCGGAACACGGCGAGGAACCCGAATGCTTCGGTGAATTCCGTTCCCTGCTGGGCGGAATGGCGCTCTCCCCGCTGGGCCGCTACGAATTCTACGACGCCTGCTGTGAACCGGGCGTGATCCTGGCCATCTCCACCGGCGAGAGCCGGACTTACGGCAATCTGCTTTTGACCATCGGCGTGTGCTGACGCCCGTTCAAATGCATCCGCCGCGGATGTCCAAGCCGTTTAGGAACGCATAAGGGGGAAATGATTATGCCTGGAAGCAGCCGAGAAGTACGGCTTACCCGAAAAAGTTCGGACGTCGGTGTCGCCACCGCTTTTTTAGCGCCGGCAATCCTTATGATCGTGCTGGTTACGATCATCCCCATCTGTATGGCGATCCGAACCAGCTTTCATGCGACAAATTACGCCGAGGTCGGTGCGTTTGTCGGACTGGATAACTTTATTGCCGTCTTTACCGGAAACGGCCTGAAAAACATCCTCAATTCCATTCGATATGTCCTGCTGTCTCTGGTGGTCGTCATCCCTCTGGGTGTGGCGATCGGGTCTCTGCTGAACCGCAAAATCCGGGGCAATACGCTCCTGCGTACCCTGATCATTATCCCCTGGGTCCTGTCCCAGACGGTGACGGCGCTCTTGTGGCGGTGGATTCTCAATGGCAATTACGGACCGATCGCGTATCTGGTTTATGGGCTGACCGGGCGGAAGGTAGACTTTTTTAGTTCGGCGGGCAGCGCAAATGTCATGCTGGTCTTTGCTAACGCCTGGAATACGGTTCCGGTGGTAATTATCCTGACCATTGCAGCACTGCAGACCATCCCGGGCGATGTGATGGAGGCCGGGCAGATGGATGGCGCCACCCGCTGGCAGATCTATACCCGTATCACCCTCCCATTGATCCGCCCCACCATCATCACCGCGGTCGTCATGCAGAGTATGGAGTACTTTAATATGGTCACGCTGATTTACACCCTCACTGCGGGCGGCCCCTTCGATTCCACACAGACGCTCAGTCTGGCGGCTTATCAAAATGCCTTCAACTACTGGCACATGGATATCGCCTCGGCTTACGGCGTGATCATCTTCCTGCTGAATATCGTGTTCAGTCTGGTCTACGTGAAGCTGCTGAACACCAACCGAGAATGAGGTGCGTGCGATGAAAAAATCGAAGCTGGGCCGTACCCCCGGTCTGGACGCGCTGACCTATGTGGTATTGATCGCCGCCGCGCTGGTGGCGCTTTTCCCGGTGCTGTGGGGCCTGTTTACCGCCCTGAAGTCCCCTGCGGAAGTCAACTCCTTCCCCCCCACCCTGCTGCCCAACGAATTTACTCTGGAAAATTTTTCATCCGTCCTCTTTCGTTCCGGCTTCCCCCGCTATCTGCTTAACTCCGTAATCGTTACTGCCATCTGTATCGTAGTGGCCACCATTGTGGCCTCCCACGCCGCCTATGCCGTAACCAACTTCCGTATCCGCTTCCGTAACCAGATCATGTTTCTCATTTTAATGACCAGCATGATTCCCCCTGTGGTAATGCTGGTACCTCTGTATATGCTCTCCGTCAAAATCGGCCTCTACGACACCCACTTCCTGCTGATTCTGATCTATACCGCCTGGCGCATCCCGGTGCTGACCTGGATCCTGCGCGGCTTTTTCGAAAAGCTCCCCAAAGAGATCATCGAGGCAGGCACACTCGACGGCTGCTCCAAGCCTATGATCTTCTATCGCCTGATCCTGCCCATTTCCAAGCCCGGCATTGTGGCTGCGGCGCTTTTGTCCGCGGTATATGTCTGGAATGACTTTTTGGTCTCCTCCACCTTTACCAGCAAAGACAGCTTGCGTATGCTGTCCGTGGGTCTTTACAACTATATCTCCCAATATGGCATCCAGTGGGGCAATCTGATGGCGGCCGTGATGATCTCCATCGTCCCCATGGTGATCCTCTTCATCCTGCTGCAGCGGCACTTTGTGGAGGGTATGGCGGCAGGCGCGGTCAAGGGATGACCTGTTTTGTGGAAAACGGCTGGAACGCCGAGGATATATCATGAAATGTAAGGAGGAAATTCACATGAAAAAGCTCAAAAGGACCCTGACCCTTTTGCTGGCGGCAGCGATGGTACTGGCCCTGGCCGCCTGCTCCAACTCCAGCGGCGGTACTCCCGCTACCACCGCACCCGAAAGCAGCACGCCCGAGACTACGGTGCCGGAGCAGCCCCAAGGCGGCATCGACATGACCTTCTCCATCTTCTTGGACCCCAATTCCACCGATGATCCCCGCTGCGTAGTGCTTAAGGAGATCGTGGATGAGTACAACGCCACCAATCAGTACGGCAACACTGTGACGGTACAGAGCATCCATTGGAGTCAGTATGAGTCTCAGGTAATCCAGGCCACCGCCGCAGGCAATGGGCCCGACATTGTCAATGCCTTCTCCGATCAGCTCATGCAGCATATCGATGCCGGGACCATTCAGCCCATGACCCAGTTTGCCACATCGTTTATCGAAGAGAATCCCGACTATATCCATACCGTAGAAAAACTGACCCAGGCTGACGGCGAGATCTACTCTCTTCCCTGGGAAAGCCGCGTCACAGTGATGTGGTACCGCAACGACATCTACGACGAGCCCCCCGCTTCCTGGGACGACCTGCTGGCCACCGCCTCCAACAGCGACGGTATGAACCTGGGCTTTGCCCTGGGCCTGAGCGAGGGCAGCAACGGAACCGGCCTGATGGAGACCTTCGTGCCCTGGATCCGCGCCGCTGGAGGAGATATTTTTGACGCGGAAGGAAAGGCCATCTTCAACAGCGACGCCGGCGTGCAGGTAGTGGAGTACATCAAGTCCCTGGTGGATGCCGGGTGCATGGATTCCTCCGTGCTGAACATGACCTATGACGATATTGTGGACGGCTTCAAGGCCGGGAGCCTCTATGCCGTCAACGCCGGCACTCAGCGTGCCGCCACGATCAAGTCCTCCAGCCTGGCACAGAGCTATTCCTCCGCCCCCATCCCCGGCATCAACGACGGAGAAGTCGCCCCCGCCTTTGTGGCCGGCCAGACCTTGGCCATCGGCAGCCAGGCACAGGACCCCGCTATGGCTTGGGACTTTATTCAGTATTTCTATTCCGTGGAAAATCAGAAGAAGTGGATCAGCGCCAACTGCATGCCCATCCGCACTGCCGTCTACGAGGACGCCGACGTTCAGGCAATGGATACCTACGACGAGATGGTTATGTGGAGCGAGTATGCCAAGACCGGCACCATGACCTTCTATCCGGCTGATTATACCGAACTGGAGGTCAAGATCTGCCAGGCGGTTCAGCGTGTGGTCTTCCAGGGTGCTGACGCGCAAAGCGAATTGGATCAGGTCGCCGAGTGGTATAACACCAAATAAAAACGCTGCAGGCGCATGAACGCGCAGGCACGGCACCGCCGTGCCTGCGCGAAATAAAACAGGATATGGTGTAAACGCATGAAACGCTACTACGATGTAATTGTTGTCGGCGGAGGTCCCGCAGGCATTATGTCTGCCATGGCCAGCGGCAAGCTGGGCGCCTCCACACTGCTGGTAGAAAAAAATGGGTTCCTGGGCGGGGCAGCCACAGCTGCGGTACTGGGCCCCATCTCTCCTTTTCACTATAAAGACGAGCAGGTCATCGACGGCCTGCCCCAAGATTTTATGGACCGCATGGTGCGTGCAAAGGGCAGTACCGGACATATGAAGACCATCGATCCGTACGGAAGCGGCGATTCCCTCGGCTTCTACGACCGGGAAAAATATAAATATGTAGCCGCCGAAATGCTGGTGGAATTCGGTGTGGATATTCTCTATCACGCCACGCTGAGTTCCGTGCAGATGGAGAGCAGCCGGGTGACCGGCATCACGGTTGCCGCAAAGTCGGGCGATCTGCTGCCGCTTCACGCCCACGTAGTGGTGGACGCCACCGGCGACGGCGACGTGGCGGTGATGGCAGGGGAGAATTATGTGCTCGGCGATGCGGTGAACCACAAGATGTCTCCCTCCTCCTCCATGTTCGAGATGGCCAATGTGGACACCGGGCGGGTCTATCAGTATATTCTGGACCACCCGGACGACTTTGAGTTTAAATCCGATATCGTACCCATGCGGGAATTTGACGAACGGCTCAGGCAGAAGTATTTTGTCGGCCAGGGCTTTAAACAGCTGGTACGCCAGGCCGTGGAGAAGGGCGAGCTTTCCTTCGGCCGCGATTCGGTCATCGTTCTCAACGGCATCCACCCCAACACCATGCATTTCAACGCCACCCGTATCTGCGGCAAAAACGCCACCGATGTGGTGGAACGCTCGGAGAGCGAGCTGGACGGGCGCCGGCAGATCGAATCGGTCTCTGAGTTTATGATCCAATATGTGCCCGGCTTTGAACACGCATTTGTCAGCGTCACTGGTTCTGAGGTCGGCGTACGCGAGACGCGCCATATTGAGGGTCTGTATACCCTCACAGGGCAGGACGCCTACGAGGGACGCAAGTTTGAGGACTCCGTTTCCAGAGGCTATTTCCCCATTGATCTGCACAACCCGGACGGTGCCACCGGCTATGGCAACGGCGGCGTTTGGATGGTGCTCAAGGACACGTTCGATATTCCCTACCGCAGCCTAGTCCCCAAGCACATCGACGGGCTTCTGCTTTCTGGCCGCTGTATCTCCGGTACCAGCGAGGCCCATGGCTCCTACCGCACCCAAGGCGGCATTATGGGGATCGGACAGGCTGCCGGCGCCGCCGCTGCGGTCTGTGTACGCAACCAGGCGCAACCCAGGCAGCAGGATGTCAAAGAGATCCAGGCAGCGCTGGACCAGCTGGGCGGCCTCTACCGCAGAGATGAAGCGCGCGCCCGAAAGGAAAAGGCGCGTGCCCGCGCCATCACACAGGCCTACATCAAAAGCCAGAACGGGCGGCTGATTACGGACAAAGCGATTCTGGCCTCCTACGAAGATTGACCCGAATCCAGTCTCCGGGGCTCTGCCCCGGAGACTCTATCAATCACAGAAGGTGACAACTATGAAAACGGGTCCCAACTGCAAACTCCACGGCATTATCCCCGCCATCGTCACACCCCTGCGTCCCAACGGCGACGTAGATGAAGCGCTGCTGCGCAAACAGACCGAATATTTGGTCTCCTCCGGCGTAAACGGCTTGTTTGTCTGCGGCGGGACCGGAGAAGGCGCTTATCTCACCACCGCCGAAAAGAAGCGGGTCTTCGAGGTCATCCAGGAGACCGCCGCCGGGCGGGTATTCCTCTGCCTGGCCGTTATCAACTCCAACACCCGCGCCACCCTGGCCGAGCTGGAGGCGCTCTCCATCTGCAAGCCGGACTTCTTCGTCTCCACACCGCCCTACTACCATGCCATGACCCAGCAGGACATCCTATCCCACTACGCGGCTGTCACCGCTGCTTCCACCGCCCCGGTCATCCTTTACAACATTCCATCCACTACCCACAACACGATCGAGCTGGACACGGTATACGCGCTCTCCAAACTGCCCAACGTGGCCGGTATCAAGGACTCCTCCGGGAATTTTGTTCCGTTTTCCCGTGGACTCTTCGGCCCCCGCTCGGACCAATTTGCCTGGATTCAAGGCGAGGATTATCTCTGCGGCTCCGCCCTGCTGTGCGGCGGAGACGGTATGGTTTCAGGCTTGTCCAACGCCCGGGTGGAGCCCTATGTGGAGATGTACCGGGCCTATGAGCAGGGGGACACTGACAAGATCATAGAATGCCAGCGGCGCATCAACTTCCTTTACCGGGTTATCCACAGCTGCGGCAACGGCAACGCCGCCATCAAAGCGGTAACCGAGCTGGCCGGCCGCGGGGCACGCTATATGCGGCAGGGCAGTATGAATCTGACCGATGAGCAGGTCGCCGTCATCGCGCAGATCATGGCGGAATACGAGGCGCTGTAGCGCGCTTCCCGCCTCCACAGGAGCGGCAAAGGGGTTGACATTGCTTAAATTTGCGGTAAGATTACATAGAAGCCAGGTTTAAGGCCTGTGTTTGTAAGGTTTTCAAGGTAATGGAGTAGGGTTATGTCAATCAAGACCATTGCAGAAATGACAGGATTGTCCATCACAACGGTATCCCACGCGCTCAATGGCACACGGCCGGTCTCACAGCGCAGCATGGAGCTGATCAATGAGGCGGCCGCTCAGATCAATTACCGGCCCAACCTTGCCGCCCAGATGATGAAGACCCACCGGTCCCGTACCGTAGCGATCATCATTCCCGCCACTGAGCAGAACAACTCTACCAACTGTTTTTTCTTTGATGTGCTCAACGGCGCCAAATCCCGCCTGCAGGAATCCGGCTATGAGCTGATCGTCTCCACCTATCCGGAGTCCCGCCCCCAGGATTTCTTCAGCGGAATGTCCATCCTCCACCGGCGCTGGATCGACGGCATCCTGCTGGTGCCGCCCACCCTGCGTTATGAGGACATTGCCCGGATCGAGGATTGCGGCGTTCCCGTGGTGCTGGTGGACCGCTGGGTGAAGGGGGGCAAGCTGCCCCTGGTCTGTTCCAATAATCGTGAAGTAACGGTAGAGGCCATGAAGGTCCTCTACCAGGCCGGACGGCGTCGGATCGCGTTCATTGGGGCGGATTTTCCCAACTCCACCGCCGTGGAACGCTACCAGGGCTATCTGGATGTGCTGGAGGAATTGGGCCTGCCCCGGGACGAATTGCTGATCTGCCGGATGGACGCCTACAGCATGTCCTGCGGCATGGAAGCCGCACGGCGGGTGCTGGGGGCGGGCGCGGACGCCATCTTTGCCGCCAACAGCATGCTGTGCCTGGGCACCGTCAAAGAGCTTCAGGAGCAGGGGATCCATGTCCCGGAACAGGTCGCGGTCATCGGCTTTGACAATTATGAGTGGACGGAGATCACCAATCCGCCCCTGACCGCCGTGACCCAGAACGCCAGTCTGATGGGCCGCACCGCCAGCGAACTGCTGCTGCAGCTGCTGGACGGCAAACAGCCGGAGCAGCGTGTGGTGCGCATCCCCGCCGCCCTGACCATCCGCCAGTCCCACGGTCTGTGATTTTCCGTTTTCCGTACAATAAAACAGAAGCCCGCCGCCTTCTTAAGGCGGCGGGCTTCTGCGCATATGTGCGCACTGCGTACGGTTTCCGCATCAGCGCTGGGGACAGCCGGCCCGCCGGTCTGCGCAGCAGAGCAGCAGCACGCCGAGGGCGGCGATGCCGGCCAGGGAGATGGCAGACCAAGCCTGACGATAAGAAGGGGCGGGCAGATAGCAGCCGAACAGGTTTGGTCCGATCCTGCGTCCAAAGCCTCCGGCCACTTCATAAAGGGACTGAAACCGGGCCGCATTGAGCCATTTCAGGCCCTCCAGCGTATGATCCATGGCGCCGTCCCGCTTTCTGTCCCCATCTGCGGACCGCTCCCGCTCAGATGCGGGCCACGCCGCTGTCGCGGGCGGCCTGGGCTACGGCGGCGGCCACCGTCCTGCCCACCCGGGGGTCGAAGGCGGCGGGGATGATGTAATCGGCGTTGCGCTCTTCATCCGAAATGAGGCCCGCCAGCGCCTCGGCCGCCGCGATCTTCATGGCGTCGTTGATGTCGCTGGCCCGCACGTCGAACGCGCCCCGGAAGATGCCTGGGAACGCCAGCACGTTGTTGATCTGGTTGGGGAAGTCGCTGCGCCCCGTGGCCACCACCTTCGCCCCGCCTGCCTTGGCCTCGTCGGGGAAGATCTCCGGCGTGGGGTTGGCGCAGGCAAACAGGATCGCGTCCCGGTTCATGGTCTGCACCATCTCCGCCGTCACCGCGCCGGGCGCCGACACGCCGATGAACACGTCGGCCCCCGCCAGCACCTCCGCCAGGCTGCCCGCCCGCTTCTGCAGGTTGGTCACCCGGGCCATTTCCTCCTTGACGGCGTTCATCCCCTTCTCCCGGCCCGC
>NZ_JALFGV010000032.1:0-2756 GCF_022777125.1 Lawsonibacter sp. | reverse complement strand
AGGTTCTCCATCTGCTCCTCTTCCTTGGAGGTGTACTGCACCCGCGTCAGCTTGGTGACCCCCTCCACCAGATCGGCCACGGTGATGCCGAAGAGCTTGGCGATCCCTTCGTGCGTGACGCCGGTGTCCTCGATGCAGTCGTGGAGCAGGGCGGCAATGATGGAGTCGGTGTCCAGCTCCAGCTCGGCCACAATCTCCGCTACCGCCAGGGGGTGGGTGATATAGGCAGAGCCGTCCTTGCGCAGCTGTCCGGCGTGGGCGTTATCGGCGTAATTGAACGCGTTGAACAGGCGCTGGGTGTCCAGCGCCGGGTTATAGGTCTTGATCTTGTCTTCCAGGGCGTGATAGCGCTCCAGGATGGGGTCCATAACAGGCCACCTCCGGCGAACGCGTTGCGCAGACGCGCGGGACGCGTTAAGGTTCCAGAATGCTGCGCAGCTTGCGCATGATGACGGACTGCTCCAGGTCCACCTTGCCGTCCACAGCCGTCAGGCCGATCTGCAGGTGGTCGGTGGTGCGCTCCAGACGGATCAGGCCCCGCTCGTCGAAGACCTCCAGGCACACCAGGGTGCGCATCACCGTCTCCCGCTGTCCGCAGGCACGGGCAATGTTCCGGGCCAGCCGGGGTGCGGTCTCCTCCAGCGGGCCGTGAGCGGTGTGCCCCTTCAGGTAGCGCCACAGGGAGACGAAGTCCTCCCGGCTGGGCAGCAGGGCGGCGGCCTCCGAGCGGGAGAGCGGCTCCCCCCGGCGAAATTTCTCATAGAGGGCCCGCTCGGCCTGGGCCCGGGTCAGAGCGGGGCGCAGGTCGCACAGCTGCAGCTGCACGGTGCGCCAGCCCCGGTACTCGTTGACCTGGGGGGTAAAGGCCACGTCCACCCGGTCCCCGCAGGACAGACCCGCCTGGGCCAGAGTGGCGGAAAAAAAGATGGCGTCGAAGCTCCTGCCGCCGCAGGCGAGCTTGAGCTTCAGGTGCCGTCCGCCGCCCACCTCGCTGGCGGCGGAGACGGTGCAGCCCGACAGGGAAAACACCGGCTTGGGGTTGCCCGCGCCGTAGGGCTCCAGCAGATCCAGACCCTCCACCCCATCCAGGGTGAGCGCGCCCGCGTCCTCGATCTCCGCGTCGATCTCCAGCGTGGAGACCATCTCCGCTCCGCCGGTCCGCAGGCGTACATACTCCGCCATGCACGCGGCAAAGGCGGGGATCTGTTCCTCCCGGATGGTAAAGCCCGCCGCCAGGGCGTGGCCGCCGAAGCCCTCCAGCAGGCCGGCGCAGTGCTCCAGCGCGGCAAACAGGTTGAAGCCCCCGAAGGAGCGGCAGGAGCCCTTGCCCCGGCCGTCCTGCAGGCAGATCATAAAGGTGGGACAGGAGTATTTTTCCGCCAGACGGGAGGCCACAATGCCCACGACCCCCTGGTGCCACGCCTCGCCGGAGAGCACCAGCGCGTACCGCTCCTCGCCGGGCAGGGCCTCCACCCGGGCGACGCATTCGGCATAGATGGCGGCCTCGATGGCCTGGCGCTCCCGATTGAGCTGGCACAGCTGCGCAGCCAGAAGAGCGGCCCGACCCGGGTCTTCGGTGAGCAGCAGCTCGCCCGCCAGGCTCGCGCAGCCCATCCGCCCGGAGGCGTTGATGCGGGGGGCGAGCACGTAGCCCACGGACATGGAGCTGATGGACTTTTCCTCCAGTCCGGCCTCGTGGAGCAGGGAGCGCAGGCCGGGACGCCTGGTGTGCTGCAGGGCCTCCAGGCCCAGGCGCACCAGGCAGCGGTTTTCTCCGGTGACGTTCATCACGTCGGCCACGGTGCCGATGGCGGCCAGATCCGCATACTCCGCCAGCAGCGCCGCCCGCCGGGCTGGGCCGCCCAGGGCCAGCACCAGCTTGAGCGCCACCCCAACGCCGGCCAGGTACTTGAAGGGATAGGGACAGCCGGGACGGTGGGGGTCCACCACCGCCGTGCAGCGGGGCAGCGTGTCCTTGCACTCGTGGTGGTCGGTGACCACCACGTCCACCCCCAGGCGTTGGGCGTACTCCGCCTCGTCCACGGCGGTGATGCCGCAGTCCACCGTGACGATAAGGGAAACGCCCTGCCGGTGCAGGGTATTCACTGCGTCCCGGTTCAGGCCGTAGCCCTCCTCCATCCGGTCGGGGATGTAGGAAATCACCGCCGCGCCCTCGCTGCGGAGAAAATCGGTGAGCAGGCAGGTGGCGGTGATCCCGTCCACGTCATAGTCCCCGTAGACGGCGATGCGCTCGTCCCGCTCCAGCGCCAGACGCAGGCGCCCGGCGGCCTTGTCCATGTCCAGCATCAGCAGAGGGTCGTGGAGCAGTTCCTGCCCGCAGGCCAGAAAGGCTCGGGCCTTTTCCGGAGTGTCCTGACCCCTGGCGCACAGAGCCAGGGCCGCCAAAGGGGGGATGCCCGCCCGCTCCAGGGCGGCGCGCGCCTCGCTGTCACAGTGTGTCCGGTTCCATTGCTTATATTTCATGGGCGCGCGTTGTCCCTCCCGATCAGTCAAATCAAAATTACCCTTTATTATAGCAAATTTCGTAAAGGGTGACAAGGGCTTTGGACATTTCCGCGGCGGAGACAGACAATGGTTTTAAGTTCACCAACCGTTTTTCCAACAGCAAGCGGCACCTACCCACCCTGTTTGAAGCTGCCGCCGCTAAACCAGGCATCCGGCACAAACTCATCCGTCCTTATACACCCCGCCACAACGGCAAGGCGGAACGCAGCCACCGGGAGGACCAGAAACGG
>NZ_JALFGV010000027.1:0-6525 GCF_022777125.1 Lawsonibacter sp. | reverse complement strand
TTTGTCTATTGTCCGTTTTTACTGGTTCGGTTCACATTACTCCTCCGGCCCTTTTTCCGCCCTCTGCTCCCGCAGGGCCTCCAGCGCCTGCCGGAGCGCCGCCGGGTAAGGTACGCCCATCAATCCCACGTTCTCCAGGATAGACAGCCCTTCGTTGCCCACAAAGAACAGAATCACCGCGGTCCGGGCCCAATCACTGCCCAACAGCAGGTCCAGCCGGGCGGCCACCAGCACGGCCGCCAGCTCCCCGGCCTTTTTGCACAGCCCGCGAAACCCGGCCCGGCTGTCCAGCGCGCCGCTCTCCGTCTTGCCGGAGCGCCGGAACACCCCCGCTACCAGCATACCGGTGAGGTAATCCACCGCCATGCAGAAAATCAAGCTCTGCAGTGCCGTATCCCAGCCTCCCAGCGCTTGGGCCAGCAGCCCTCCCGCCGCCGCCAGCAGGGCCAGCGCCCCATTTTTGATATGCTCCGCCTTCAACTCCACCCCAACTCTCATCGTACCAGCTTTTCCAATGCGCTCCAGCTCAGTCCCAGCGACTCGATCTCTCCCCAGGTCTGAAAGCGCGCCTGCAGCATGGCCCAGGTAATGTACCAGTAGACATACCGTATTTCCAGATGGCACGGCAGGATATCCTCGATGATGGCCCGCATCTCTGCAAACCCATCCGGGATCCCGGGCACCTCGGGAAAGCGCACCTCTACTACGCCGGGCTCCTCCGTCTCACTGGCCACCGCATTGAGCCCGCATCCGGCCAGGTTGTCGTTGATCGCCGAAAGCGTGAAGCTGTCGCCTCCAATCCGCAGCAGGGCCGCCAGAGCTGCCCGCCGCCGTTCCAGGACGCTTGTCACCGGCCGCCGCGCCAGCAGCGCTTCGATCCGCTCCAGGCCGTCCCCCTCCGCCGTGGTCAGCAGCATCTCTCGCTCCACCGTTTCCAGCGCGGCGGCGCAGCCGTCCAGGGCGGCTCCCACGGCCTCCAGCTCTCCGCCGTTGCAGGTCCCCTCCAGACGATAGACCCCCAGCGGCGCAAGCATCTGCCGGAGATAATCCGCATGCTTCAACCGCTCACCTCCATCTCCGTCACCGTCAGCGTTCCCAGCACAGGCAGCTCGTCCGCCGCTGCGGCTACGTCGGCGGCGGGGACGGCAATGCTGTAGTTGGCCACGCCGTCCACGCCGTAGATGACCGCCCCCAGCGCGGCCCGCAGCACATCCCGTCCCAGCAGCCGTCCGTCGAACTGCGCCCGCAGGGCGGCCTCCACCCGGCTGCGCACCGCTTCCCCGTCGGCGCCGTCCGCAGCTGCCACCGCCACGCTCACATCGATGCTTTTTACCTCCGGGGCCCGTACCCGTACGTCTACGGCGATCTCACGCCGCTGGGTGAAATAGCTGCTCAGCTGGGCCAGCAGGGCGCTGTCCGGCACCCCGGCGGGGGTGGATACCACCACATCCACCGTACCCACGCCCCTCGGGCGGGACAGCACCGCCGCCGCCGCCACCTCCGGGAACGACATGGCCCCCTGCTGATAAAAGGCGGCGTTGGCCCCGTTGGGCATTCTCTGGAAGGTCTCCAGCACCCGCACCCGCAGCGCCTCGTCCGTCTCCTCCTCCAGCCCGCCGGTAAAGGCTGCGGGGTTGGTGCACCGGCTCACGCCTACCGGGGCCACTGCCATGGCCCGGATGGTCCCGGCCGCCGCGTTGCCCGCGCTCCCCGGCTCCACCGCCTGCGCACGCACCTGAGCCGCGGTCTCTCCCGCCTGCAGCACCACATCCTCCAGGGTCTCGAAGCGCACCTGCTCCGCCGTCATGCACACCGTCCCCGCCGGGATGGAAAGGTCGGTTTGGGCGGCGCTGTCGGTCTCAAAGCGCAGCACTCCCTGGGCGCGTACCGCTTCCCGCCGCTCCAGCCCCCGCAGCTGGGCGTGCTTGTCCAGATACGCCCCGTGGGCGCTCTGGGGAAAGCACTGCCGTTCCACCCAATCTGCCTGTACATATAAGGCGTAGATCTGGGCGGCCACAGCGTACAGCCGCACCGCCAGGTCCCCGTCTCCCGCCGGGACGAGCCCGGTCTCCTCCTGAAACCGTGCAGCCATCCCGCTGTAGATCTCGTCCACCGTCATCCCTTCACGCTCCCTGTACGTCCATATCCAAACGCAGCGTCTCTCCCCGCCAGGTCAATCTGACCTGTAAGGTGCCCGTGCCGCTTAAAATCACATCGTCCACAAGCAGAGACTCCTCCTCTGCCAACGCCTCGGTCACATATTGACGGGCCAGCGCGCCTCGCCGCGCGGGCTGCGCCCCGGCCAGCCGATACAGCTGGCTGCCCAGCCCCGGCAGCGGCGGGAAGCAGCCCCGCCGGATACTCAGCTTCCACAGCACCCGCTGCAGCAGCTCCGCGCTCCCCTCCGCCCGCCGGAAGGAGCCCCGTCCGTCGCTCACGTAGTCCCCGTCCCGCACCATCAGCTCCATCCTAACCGCCCTCCACCATCACGGGCAGCCCATTGACCAATACCGTGCCGCTCATGGAGATCACGCCGTCGTTGCGGATGCGGATGCTGGCCGCCCCGCCGCCGCTGTAGAGCACCACCTCGCCGGGCGCCAGGTTCCACGCGCGCTGGCCGCGCACCCCCGCCGCGCAGGGCTGTTCCCCGTCGGGTCCGGCTTTGACCACCAGTACCTGCTCGCCCCGCATGGGCTGCCACTGATAGCCGCCGGGCGCGAATACCGGCACCTGACGGCGCTCTCCGTCCAGCAGAACGGCCGCCGGGTCTCCCGGCAGGCTCACCACACCCACCCGGGCCGCCTCCTGCCGTCCGTCCCGGCTCATCCCCTGTCTTGAGATCCACATGCTGTCTCCTCCTTGTCCAAACCGTCCCGCCGCCGCTCAAACGACCGCCGCCGCGTCCGCCAGGGTCAGCCGGGTATACGCGCCCTTCGCATCCGTCCCGCACACGCTTTCCGTCACCCGCCAAAGCCCCCGGCAGACGTCGCGCTTCCAGTTTACCTCCACCAGCTCCCCCGGCCAGGCGCGGAAGGCGCCGGGCAGCATAAGCTCCACGCTGTGCCATCCCTCGGCGGCACGCTGGAGCTGGTATTCTCCGGAATAGCGCATGGCCTGATAGCTGCTGCGCCCCGGCATGGTCAGCACCCGCCGGCACTGTCCGCCCCGCCGGGCAAACCCGCTGTGGACCACCCGCTGCACCTGGTCCCGCGCCTTATCCCGTACCAGCACCTCGGACAAGACCCCGTAGCGCTTCTCCTTCCAGGCCAGCTCCAGCACCGCCGCGTCCTCGTCCAGCACCCGCCGCGCTCCATCCTGCCAGGCGCACACCTGCAGCCGCCCCTGCCGGTCAAAGCGGGGCGTCACGCCGCCGTAGTACCGGCAAAAATGATAGAGCGCCTGCCACTCGCTGCTCCCCATGGCCACGGAGAAGTCCGGCACCGCGGGCAGCCGGTCCGTCCGCCCCACCTGGATGCCGTAAGGGGTCACGTGATCCCGCAGGATATCTGCCAGGGTGGCCGTCTGATAATCGCACCCCAGCGCCTCGTTGTCCAGCAGCAGCGCCGCCATGCTCCTGCCGGAAACGCTCAGGCGCGCTCCGTCTTCATCCCAGCCGCAGCAAACCTCGTCCACCACGCCAGTAAACACCCGCTCCCCGTCCTCCTCCGCCGCAAAGCGTACCGCCTCGGCCAGCGCCCCGGCCTCGCCCGGTTCCCACAGGCACTCCAGATAGAAGCTGTCACAGGGGATTCCGCAGGCATATTCCATCCGCCAGGACGTCAGGTCGGGCAGGACGACGCGCCGCCCGTCCCAGCAGATCAGCGTCCCCGTCATGCTACCCGCACCTTCTCTCCCACCAGGATCAGGTTCGGGTTTTTGATCTGGGGATTGAGGGTAACCAGCGCCGTCAGCGTCAGGCCATAGCGCCGGGCGATCCCCCACATGGTCTCTCCCTGCGCCACTGTGTGCCAGACCGCGCCGCTCCTGCTTTCCGTCCCGGAGGCGCCGCTCCCGGCGCTCTCCCCCTGCTGTGTGCGCAGGGTTGTATTGTGTCCCTCATAGCCCTCCCAGAAGGCAAAGGTGTATCTCACATAATCCGCCCGGGGCTCCTGCGCCAGAGACAGCTCCACGAAATAGGCGTTGGCCGTTTGCCAGACCGGGTGGACCAGCAGTCCCGGTCCGTCGTCGTAAAACACGCTCGCCAGCCTTTTGAATTCCGCATAGGCCTCTTCCCCCACAAATTCGCCCTCGCCCCGCATGACCCGCTGGGCGGGCCCCAGATCCTGTAAAAAATAGCGGCCAAAGGGCACCTTCCGCGCCCCCATCCTCCGCTCGTATTCGATGGTATAGACCCGCGGATTGTGGGGCCATACGTAGTCCTTATACCGCATCGCCGCCAGCTTCACCGGCGCTCTCCCCCTCTCAAAACAGGCGGAAGCCTGCGTCGTACCGCCGGGCGTCCCGCTCCAGCACCCGGTCCAGCTCCGCCGCCGTCACCCCGGCGGCGCTCTCTTCCGTCTGCCGCTCCACTACCGCGATCCGGCCCGGCCCTGTGCCGATGCTTCCGGCCGCCGCCGCGCTCCGCCGCACCTGTTCTTCCAGCCACGCCCCGGCGTCGGGTGACCGTCCTGCTGCCGTTTCCCGTGGCCGCGCCGCTCCGGCGGACGTCTTGGGCGCGCTCGCGCCCTCCTCCCGGCCCCGCGCCGCCGCGCCGGCCTGGCCTTCCCCGCCGCCGGATGCCGGCGCAGCGGCCGCTCTGCGCCCGTAAGGGGCGTCCTTCCGCCCCGCCGCCCCAAACTCCTCCCACACGCCGCACCGCTCTGCCGCCTGCGCGCCTTCCTCCGTCTCCCCGCCGGCCTCCGGCCGTCCGGCTCCGCCGGTTTTCTCCTCCTCCGCCGGGGCCGCCCACGCCGGGTCTGCCGGGAGCAGGAGCGGCTCTTTTTCTCCGTCCTCCGCCCGCCGCTGTGCCGCCAGCAGCCGCTCCAGGAAATCGATCAATCCGTCTCCCCCCGCATCAGCCGCTCAAACCGCTCCTCGTCGAACGCCGCGTTCTCTCCGCCAAGATACTCTCCCGCCGCGCCGCCGCAGACGGGGCAGCGCCCCTCTTCCGCCTGGGCCCGGCAGCTGGGGCAGAGCCGCCCCAGCTCCTCCTCGTGGTCCAGCAGCAGATTCAGCGCGCACCACAGATAGTCACGGCGCTTCATTTCCCGCACGCGCGCCTCGGTGGGCAGAGCTCCGAAGGTCTTGAGCACACGCCAGCGCAGGCGCTCCTCCGGCGTGTGCTCCAGGCTTTTTTTAGCTGCCGGCAGCGCTCCTCTCCATCTTCGGGCGCCGGGTCCTCCTGCCGCTCGAAGTCGGCCCAGCGTGTTGCCAGCACAGCGATCTCGGAGGCCGTCATCCCCCTCAGGACGGCCCAGCCGTCCTCGAACAGGGGCTCGCCGTCCCGTTCCAGCGCTCTGGCCAGCAAGCAGGCGTTGGAACACAGGGCCTGTTCTCCTGCGCTCTTTGCCAGCTCCTCCGCCTCCCGCCGGGCCTCCAGCACCTCCAGTGCGGAGAGCAGCCGCAGCTCGCTCCCGTCCTCCAGCCGCAGCCGCTGCGCTCCGGCCAAAATCGAATGTTCTCTCATTCTCTGCTCTCCCATCGCTCTTCCCCGGCCGGCACGCCGGCAAGCGCTCTGTCCCCCTCGCTCACGCCGCCGTCTCGATCCGCCTGGCCGCCATGATGGTAATTTTTTCCACAACCATAGCCCCCAGCGCGCCGGTCTCCCCGATCGCGCTCCACTGGCAGCCGGAATAAATGATCTTCCGGTCCGGCTTGCAGATGACCAGGCTGAAATCCTCCAGATCGTGGAAATTAAGCCCGTCCCGGATGGCCTCGTCGGTGGCGTAGAGCCGCGTCAGTTCGATCACATGACTGCGCTGACCCGGAATGGTAGCCACCGGCTCGTCTTCGCCGAAGGCCTCCACCGTCTGGCTGGTCCGGCTGGATCTTGCCGTGTAGCTTTGTACCACCGCCACCTTTTTCCCATCCACTTCCAAATAGATATCGCTGCTGGTGGGAAATCCCGAAATATTCACCTAAGCTTCCTCCTCCCCAAACGCCGCTGTGGGTCACACCGTAATATGCGCGCTCAGCCAAATCTGGTTGAGCCCGTGGGCCACCGTAAAGGAGAAATCCACCAGGCACACGGTTGGATTTTCACTGTCCGCGGTAACGGTCACCCCGTCGTATCCGGTGATGATCTCCCTTGCCAGCTTGTTCTCCAGTTCCAGCACCACCTGGGAGCGTATGGCTCCCCGGCTCTGTTCGGTATTCTTGGCCCGGCGGAACTTTGCCCGCAGTGCGGAGCGCACCGTGGGGATCACGTCGTCCACGATGCGGATGGTGGTCAGTTCCCGCCAGGTGGCGTCCGCCGCCGTTCCGCTTTTGGTCCGGGTGGTCACCCCCCGCACCACGCTGACCTTTCCCCCCACGCATTCCAACGGGGTCACCCCGCCCCGTACCAGCAGGTCGATCTCGCTGTCG
>NZ_JALFGV010000011.1:0-13183 GCF_022777125.1 Lawsonibacter sp. | reverse complement strand
GGAGGCCTCCACCAGGTCCTCGGTGAGCTTTTTCAGCCGCTGGCTCTTCCGGTCCAGCACCTCGATGTACTCGGCTGCCCTGGGATTCTGAATCTCCTCTTTTTTCAAAAGGTCCACATAGTTGATGATGGAGGTGAGCGGAGTTTTGAGGTCGTGGGAGACGTTGGTGATGAGTTCCGCCTTAAAGCGCTCGCTTTTGAGCTGCCGGTCCACAGCGGTGCGGATGGCGCCGCCCAGATCGTTGAGCTGTTCGGCATGCTCCCGCAGGTCGGGATACATCTTGCCGCCGGTATCGATCTTGCAGCTGGGGTCGCCCCCCACGATGCGCGCCGCGCCCTCCCGCACACGCCGCCACTGGATGGTCCAGCGGCAAAGGAAGTAGAGCGCCAGCCCCTGATACACGGGGATCAGGAAAACCGTCAGCGCAGTCAGGACGCTCCCCAGCAGATAGAGCAGGAAGAGCACGACCACCCGCCAGGTCAGCGGCCAGGAGCGGCCGAGCGCCCGGCAGAGCCGGCCGATGGCCCGGCACAGCAGCCAGGTCAGGGTGTTGGAGAAGACGGTGCGCGTTTTGATGCGGGTAGCCAGGGTGAGCAGAAAGGCCAGCAGGCATCCGCTGATGCCCAGGGAGAGCACGCCCAGCCCCACCGCCGTTTCCAAATTCAGCGCACCGGAATTCAGGGCCCAGGCCATGGAATCCCCGAGCGCAAGCAGGGCCGCCAGGGCCCAGAACTCCAGAAAGATCAGCAGGTCCAGCGGGATGCGGTCAAAGTGGTTGAGAAGTACGCCCTCCCGGTCCCGCCGCCGGCCGGCGCCTAGGCAGAGGAACACCACCAGCAGGACGGTCAGCACATCCAGCGCCAAGGACAGAAGGGCCACGCCGGGCAGGTATTGGGCGTACTCCAGGTAGTCCTGCGCGCCCTCGGTAAACTCATCCGTCACGGTCTGGGGGTTGGTCACGCCGTATTCCACCGCCAGCACACGGGAGAGGACCCGGCGGTCCAGTTCCTCATAGTAATCCCAGCTGCTTCCGTTGAAAAGCCAGCCGTATTGGTTGGCCACGGATTCCTCCTCCGGAAGGAAGAGCAGCGTGCTCCCGTCGCTCTGGATGATATGCAGCTGATAATAGTCCATCTCCTGATCCCAGGTTTGGTAGTCGTCCTCATGCCCGCCGTTGTAGCGCTGCAGTTCCAGGGAATCGGACAGGACCCGGTAGACGGCCCCCTCCATCGTCTGGCCGCCGGGCAGATTGCCGTACACCGGCTCGCCGGTGGCGTTGTCCACCAGACGGAAACGGAAATTGGTCTGTTCCGGGGAGAGCGCCTCCTGCAGAGCCTCCAGCCGCTGCTGGTCCAGATAGGACAGGGAGCCGTCCCAGGTGCGGTTCTGCATCAGCCAGGCCAGCTCCCGTACCTGGGCGAGGCGGTTATACAAGTTGGAGTAGCAATTGCTGCTCTCGTAATACCCCGTTCCGGTCCAAATATCGTCCCACTGGCTCAGGGTGAACAGGCTGGCCCAGAAGCCGCCTGCCCCCAGCACAAGGGCCAGGATCACGGCTAAGGCTTTGAGGGCGGGATGGGTGCGCAGCTGTTTTTTCATGAGATCACGTCTCCTTGTCAAGGGGCGGATATGGGGGAAAAGCGTCACAGCTTCTCCATCTTATAGCCCAGGCCCCACACCACCTTGAGATAGCGGGGATTTGCCGGGTCGATCTCGAGCTTCTCCCGCAGGTGGCGGATATGCACGGCTACCGTGTTCTCCGAGCCCAGGGCGGGGTCGTTCCATACCAGTTCGTAGATCTGTCCGGTGGAGTATACCCGTCCCGGATTCTGCATGAGCAGCAGCAGGATGTTGTACTCAATGGGCGTGAGGCTCACCGTCTCACCGTCCACCGTCACCGCCTTGGCGGCGTCGTCCAGACGGATGCCTCCGTTGGTGAGCACCGCCGGTCCCCCGGCATGCTGCTGGCCGCCCAGGGTGGTGTACCGGCGCAGCTGGCTTTTGACCCGGGCGATGACCTCGATGGGATTGAAGGGTTTGGTCACATAGTCGTCCGCGCCGATATTCAGGCCCAGCACCTTGTCGGAATCCTCACTTTTCGCGGTGAGCAGGATGATGGGGATATTCCGCTTTTCCCGCAGCTTGGCGGTGGTGCGGATGCCGTCCAGACCCGGCATCATCACGTCCAGGAGAATGAGGTGCACCTCGTGTTCCTCCACCAGCTTCAGACACTCCAGCCCGTCATAGGCCTTGAGCGTGCGATACCCCTCGCTGGTCAGGTAGATGTCCAGAGCGGATACGATGTCCTTATCGTCGTCGCAGATGAGCACAGTGTACAAAAAGATCACCTCATTGCCGCTATCTTAGCACGGCAGATTTAAGCCCAAGGGGGGAAAAGGATTAAGAAGTATTTAAGACGCAGGAACATTTTACCCCAAAGAGCGTCTAAAAAGCAAATCCGATTGGGAGGGAAGCCAATGAAACGAACGCTGTTGTCTCTTGCACTGACGATAGCCCTGCTGTTGAGCGCCTGCTCGGCGGGCGTCACGGCGCTCCAGCCCGGCCGGGCGGCCCCGGAGGTTCCGGCCCGCCGCGACGCGGCGCTGGATACGGCCCTGGGCGACTTTGGGCTGGAGCTGCTGCGGCAGACCCGCACGGCGGGCGAGAACACCTTCGTCTCGCCCCTGAGCGCGGCGCTGTGCCTGTCCATGGCCGCCAACGGCGCGGCGGGCGGGACGTTGGCGCAGTTCGAAGCGGTACTGGCCGGGGACGGGAGCCTGGAAACGCTCAACGCCAACTGCGCCTCGCTGCTCTCGGAGTACGCCGCGCTGGAAGGGGGGACCACGCTTTCCATTGCCGACGGCCTCTGGCTGGACGAGGGGGCGCAGGTGGAGGACGCTTTTCTGAGCCGCTGCACCGGCACCTATCAGGCCGGTGCCTTCGCCGCCGACTTTTCCAACCCCGGCACCCGGAAGCAGATCAACGCCTGGATCGAGCGGAATACCGGCGGACACATTCAAAACGCGCTGAAGGAGATCGACCCCGCCACCGTCCTGGCCCTGGCCAACGCCGTTTACTTTGAAGGCAAATGGGCGGAGGAATTTGACCCGGACGACACCTGGGAGGCTCGCCCCTTCTATCCGGAGGGCGGCGGGGAGGCCACGGTGGATCTGATGAGCAGCGGCGGACGGGAGGACCGGTATATCGGTACCGACGCGGAACAGGGCGTGCTGCTGCCCTACCGGGACGGCCGGCTGGCGTTTCTGGCCCTGATGCCCAGCCAGGGCACGCCGCTGGGGGAGTACCTGGATACCCTGGACGGCGCGGCCCTGGCCGGATTGATCACCGGGGCCGGGACGGAGTATTTTACGCTGTGCCTGCCCAAATTCGAGATGATGTGGAGCGGCTCCCTGGTCGGGGCCCTCCAGGCGATGGGCCTGACCGACGCCTTTGACCCGGACGCGGCGGACTTTGCCCCCATGGGGCGGGATGTGTACGGCAATCCCCTGTATATCAGCGCTGTAGAGCACGGGGCCGGGATCGAAGTGGATGAACAGGGCACCCGGGCCTTTTCCTTCACCTTCATCGGCATGAGCGGCGCAGGCGCGGCGCCCCCGGAGGAGCTGGTCTTTGACCGGCCCTTCGTCTACGGCATCGTGGATCTGGAGCGGGGCGTGCCCCTGTTCCTGGGTACCTTTGAGACGGGCTGACGGAAAGGAGAGAAACGAATGAAGCGGATCCGATTCTTATCCCTGGGTCTGGCGCTGCTCCTGCTGGGCGGCTGCGCCGCCGCCGGGGGCGGGCGTGCCCTGACGCCCGCCCCGGCGGGGGCCGGTACCGCTCCGGTGCGCCCCGCCCCTTCGGCGGAGGCAGACTATGCCCTGGGCGCCTTCGGCGCGGCGCTGCTGGCGCAGGTGCGGCAGGAGGGGGAAAACACCCTCGTCTCGCCCCTGTCCGCCCTTTTGTGCCTGTCCATGACCGCCAACGGGGCCGCCGGGGAGACGCTGGAGGCCTTTTTGGAAGTGCTGGGGGGCGGCGTGAGCCTGGAGGAGCTCAACGCCAGCTGCGCCGCCCTGATGGAGGATTACCGGGGCCTGGAGGGAACGACCCGGTGCAACATCGCAAACGGACTGTGGATCGGTACGGGCTGGACGGCGGACGACGGCTTTCTCCGCCGCTGCGCCGACACGTATGGGGCCGGACTTTATCAGGCCGACCTGACCGCCATGGAGACGGTGAAACAGGTCAACGCCTGGGTGAAGGAGCAGACCATGGGCCTGATCGACGGCGTGCTGGACCAGCCTCTGGACGCGCAGGCGGTGCTTTTGCTGGTCAACGCCCTTTATCTGAAAAATGCCTGGGCCGCGCCCTTTGATCCGGCCAAAACCACCGCGCTCCCCTTCCGCTCCGCCGCAGGAACGCGGCAGACCGAATTTCTGGGCAACGGCGTGCGGCAGGAGCGGTACCTCCAAACGGAGCGGGAGAGCGGCGTGGTGCTGCCCTATGACGACGGGCGGCTGGGCTTTCTGGCGGTGCTGCCGAAGGAGGGGACGGACCTGACGGAATATCTGTCCGGCTGGGATGGCGGCACGGTGCCCGCCCTGCTCGCGGCGGCGGAGCAGACGCGCCTTTCCCTGCGCCTGCCCAAATTTGAAGCGGAGTGGGGCGGGATGCTGAACGACGCGCTCTCCACGCTGGGGCTGGGGGCGGCGTTTGATCCGGATGCCGCTGATTTTTCCGCTATGGGGACGGCCGACGGCCCTATCTATATCGGCAGCGTGATGCAGAAGACCCGCATCCAGGTCAACGAGAAGGGGACGGAGGCCGCTGCCGTAACGGCGGCGGTCATGGAGGCGATGAGTATGCCGGCAGAAGAGGCTGCGGTGCTGATCCTGGACCGGCCCTTCGTCTACGGAATTGTGGATCTGGAGCGGGGCGTGCCGCTGTTCCTGGGGACGTTTGAGGCGCCGTAAGAACCGAAAAGGGCATGCGTCCGCTGTGAGCGGCACAGCTGCCAACGGCTGTCCGGCACCGGCGAGAACGATCTGTTATCTCCGGCCTGAACCAGCCGAGACGCCCGGCTCCTTTTGTGCTATAATTAGGGCATCACCGCACAATTCCCCACGCACATTTTGGCGGCCGATTTGCCCCACAAATGCGTTGCAAAACCTTGCAACACAAAAAGTATTCCTGCGGTTTTGCGCCTTTTTGCGGCACAAATTTTCGCGCCGATCCGCACGCGTTGAATGATGCGGTAATGCCTTAGAAAAAAGGGAGGCGGGGAACATGGTGCTGCGGCTGGGGACTGGGGACGCCTATGCGCTGCTGGAAGAGCTGCTGCGAACGGAATACGGTCTGGAGCGCCTGCCCGCACTGGCGCGGGACGGCGGGGGCAAGCCCTTTTTTCCGGCCCGGCCGGAGCTGCGCTTCAACGTCAGCCACAGCGGCGGACTGATCCTGTGCGGCGCGGGCGCGGCGGCGGTGGGGGTGGATGTGGAGCGCATCCGGCCCCGGAGGACGGGGCTGCCCCGGCACGTGCTCTCCCCGGAGGAATACGCCTGGTTTGTCCGGCAGGGCGGAGGCTGGGAGCGCTTTTATACCCTCTGGACCCTGAAGGAAGCGCGGGTGAAATGCACCGGCGCGGGGCTTTCCGGCCCGGCCCGGGCGATCGCCGTGCCGCTGCTGGCGCCGGGACAGGGGGGGACGCTGGACGGACTGCGGTTTCGCGCCTACGGAGGAGACGGCTGGCGGGCGGCGGTCTGCTGCGCGCCGCCGGAGCAGCCGCCCGAGGAGGTTCCGGGGCAGAGTGAAAAAAACGTTTCTTTTTCTTAATGTCATTTTAAGATTTGCCCCACTGTTTTCTAAAGAAACCTCCTTTATACTATACCTTGTAAAAGGAGGGAAACGCTTTGAAAATCCTCATACTGACCGGAAAGTTCGGCATGGGCCATTATTCGGCCTCCCTGTCCCTCCGGCAGCAGCTGCTGCGGGCCTTCCCGCAGGCGGAGGTGGACGTGGAGGACCTGGTGGCCTATGCCATGCCCAACGTGTCCAAGACCGTCTATCAGTGTTTCAACCTGCTGGTCACCCGAGGCAGCGGGCTGTTTAATATGTACTACAAACTCACCGAAAACGCGCATATGGAATTCCGGCCCGCGTTCGAGCCCGTCTTTCTGGATGCGCTGGAGGAACTGCTGACGCAGCGGAGACCGGATGCGGTGGTGGCCACCCATCCCATGTGCGCCCAGCTGGTATCCCGCTACAAAAAGGAAAACGGCAGTACCCTGCCCCTGGTGACCTGCGTCACCGACCTGTCTTCCCACTCCGAGTGGATCACCAGCGGCACGGACTGCTATCTGGTGGGGTCCAACGACATCCGGGAGCGGCTGGCGGCCAAGGGTGTGGAGCGCTCCATCATCTGCGTCACCGGTATCCCGGTGCGCTCGGAATTCAAACGCCCGGTCCAGCGCAGGGCCGGGCGGGAGCGGCATCTGCTCATTATGGGCGGCGGCCTGGGGCTGCTGCCCCGGCGGGACAAGTTCTACGAACAGCTCAACGCCCTGCCCGGCGTGAAGACCACCCTCATCACCGGAAACAACCGCAAGCTTTACGAGCGCCTGGCGGGCAAATATCAAAACATCGAGGTGCTGGGCTATACCGACCGGGTCTACGACTATATGGCGCGCGCCGACCTGGCGCTTACCAAGCCGGGCGGCATTACCCTGTTCGAGACCATCTTTTCCGAGCTTCCCATCCTGGCCTGGGAGCCTTTTTTGCAGCAGGAAAAGAACAACGCCCGCTTCCTGGTGAAGCGGGGATTGGGCCGGGTAGCGGCCAAGGAGCCGGAGGCGTGCCTGGCGGCCATCCGCGCGCTGATCTACGACGACGAAGCGCTGGAGTCCATGGCCCGCAATATGCGGGACATGAAGGGACAGCTGGAGGAACAGAGCCTGGGTCACATCCTGTCGGCCCTGGCCGCGCAGCGGAAGGAGGTGTGCGCCTGATATGAATCGGAAAAGAACCTGGCTGGGCGCCGCCCTGCTGCTGGCGCTCATGGGCGCGACCGGTTTCCTCCTGCTGCGGGAACAGCCTGTCGCGCGGCTGGCGGCGGTGCTGGGACAGGTGAAGCCGCTTTATGTGCTGGCCGGTCTTGGCTTAATGCTGCTCTTTATAGGCTGCGAGGCCCTTTGTTCCCGGCTGATCCTGAGCCGGCTGGGCCATCGCGCTCCTTACCGCCGGTGTCTGGGCTACTCCTTCACCGGATTCTATTTCAGCTCCATCACCCCTTCCTCCACCGGCGGGCAGCCCGCCCAGATCTACTATATGTCCAGGGACGGGATCCCCGCCGCCCACGGGACGCTGAATATGATGCTCATCGCCGTATGCTATCAGGTGGTGGTGCTTCTCTACGCTCTGGGCGTGGTGCTCGTCCGCTTCGATCTGCTGGCCAATCTGGGCGGAGGGCTGGCGCTGCTGCTCCTGTTCGGCGGGGCGGTCAACCTGGCGCTCACGGGGGGGATGCTGTGCCTCATGTTCCTGCCGGGCGCGGCAAGAGCGCTCACCGGTTGGGTGCTGAACCTGCTGGAGCGCCTGCACCTGGTCCGGAATCGTCCCGCTGCGGAGGAAAAGCTGGAGCATCAGATGCAGGAGTACCGCCGGGGCGCCGACTGCGTTAAGGCCAATCCCGGCCTGATCCCCATCCTGGCCGGTGTGACCGCGGTGCAGCTTACCGCGCTGTTTTCGGTGCCTTTTGTGGTGTATCGCGCCTTTGGACTGTCCGGCTACAGCGCCGCAGATATCATCTGCACCCAGGCGCTGGTGACGCTGGCGGTCTCCTCTCTGCCGCTTCCGGGTGCGGTGGGCGCCTCTGAGGGAGGCTTTGTAAAGGCCATGACCCTGTTCTTCGGCTCTGCGCTGGTCACCCCGGCGGTGCTGCTCTCCCGGGGGATCAGTTTCTATTCCTTCCTGCTCATCAGCGCGGGGGTGACCCTCTGGGTCCACTTTCGCACCAGCCGTCCGGCGCAGGCGGAACAGCCGGTCATCGTCACCCCCAAGAAGCCCAAGAGGGTTCGGGGCACGGTGACCAGCTGGTAGAGCGGGGATCTTAGGAAAAAATGCCGGCCCTCTTGTGAGGGCCGGCGCTTTGTTTTATAATGCTGAGGGACAGAAAAAGAAGGAGGTCGGGCGTATGAACTATCTGGGCATTGATCTGGGCGGCACCAATGTGGCCGCCGCCGTGGTGGATGACGCGGGGACGATCCTGGGCCGGGCCAGCCTGCCCACGCCCCGGGGGGTGGAGCCGGTGGCCGACGCCATAGCCGCCGCGGCCCACGCGGCGGCGGTGGACGCGGGGGTCGGCTGGGAGGAGATCGCCACGGTGGGCGTGGGCTCTCCCGGCACCATCCAGCCCGCTGAGGGGGTAGTGAAATACTGGTCCAATCTGGATTTCCGGGACGTGCCTCTGGCGGCGCTGCTGGGAGCGCGGCTGAACAAAGAAATTCACCTGGAAAACGACGCAAACGCCGCCGCCCTGGGGGAATACGCCGCCGGGGCGGGCAAGGGCAGCTCCTCCATGGTGGCCATCACTTTGGGGACCGGCGTGGGCGGCGGCGCGGTGCTGGATGGGAAGCTCTACACCGGCTTCAACTACGCCGGGCTGGAGGTGGGGCACTTCGTCATTGAGTACAACGGACGTCCCTGCACCTGCGGGCGGCGCGGATGTTTGGAAGCCTATTGCTCCGCCACCGCCCTGATCAAGCGCACCCGGGAGGCGATGCAGGCGCACCGGGATTCCAAGCTGTGGGAGCTGGCGGGGGGGAGCGAAGGGGTCAACGGCCGCACGCCCTTTGACGCCGCCGCCCTGGGGGACGCCGCCGCCGGGCAGGTCATCGACGAGTATGTCAGCTACCTGGGCTGCGGCGTGGCCAGCCTGGTCAATATCTTTCAGCCGGAGGTATTCTGCATCGGCGGAGGACCCTCCGCCCAGGGGGAGACCCTGATGGCCCCGGTACGGTACATTCTCAACCGGGAGGATTACGCCCGCAACCAAGTCCACCGCACCCGGCTGGTACGGGCCCAGCTGGGCAACGACGCGGGGTTGATCGGCGCGGCGCTGCTGCCCAAATTCCGCTGAAAAGCCGCGGCGCCCCCGGCCGGAAAACATCCGGCCGGGGGCGCCGCTCCCTGTCCCGATCCGCCGGCGCGCAGGAGCTAAAGATGGGGGAATTCTTTGCGCACATAGCCGCTCCTCCGCAGCACCATGGCCAGCAGGGTGGATACCACCGCGCCGAACGCCGCCTGCACCAGGTTGCTGGGAATGCCGGCAGCCGAACCGATCAGGCTCACGGCAAAGGCCTGTCCGCCCAGCGAGGCTAAAAGCGCGTCGTACAGCCAATAGCCCGCCACCATGATGGCCTCCGCAGCCAGACCGCACACCGGCAGCGCCCAGGAGCGTTTCCCAAGACCCCGGTACAGCAGGGCGGCCGTCAGCCCCATCAGGGCCTTGATACACAAGGTCCCCGGAACCCAGGCGGCATAGCCGGACAAAAGGTCCGCCAGAGCGGGCCCCAGCCCCCCGGCGGCGGCGCCGTACACCGGCCCCAGCAGATAAGCGCCCAACAGCACGACTGCGTCGCCCAGATTCAGATAGCCCCCGGAGGGAGAAGGAACCTGAAGTACCCGGGTGGCCACATAGCCCAGCGCCGCGAACAGCGCCGTCATCACCAGCATCCGGGTCTGACGTGCCGCCGCGGCCGTATGGTGTTCCGCTGTCTTTTCCATAAAAGTTGGACCCCTTTCCATGCAGATCGCCAGAACCGGCCGGTCCTATTTGGCATTGCCATCATACGGCAAATATGGCATGATTGAAATATCCAAATTCAAGTTTTTTTATAAGGTCAGACGGGCGGCATGCTGAGGGCCTGTGATTTGCCTTACGGCAAATCACAGGCCCTTTCAAACCCTGCGCAGGGGTCCGCCTCGCTGGCTGCGGGGGGCGGGGCAGCAGGCTCCTCCAGGGGGAACGCCGCCAGAGAGGCGCCGAACAGCACCGCCGCAGCGATAGCGATGGCCTGCACCTTGTTCTGCTCAAGCCAGGGCTTGTAGGGGGCCAGCTTTGGAATGCCGCCGCCCAATTTGTCCAGCGCCGCGTAAAGCATGACCGCAATGACCACGCAGATCGCCAGCCGGGTGATGGTCTGCTGTTTGTCCTGTCCCAATTCCATCGGCACCGCCTCCTTATCCACAGTATAGTAGCCGCGGGGGGCGGGTAGACTCGTTTTAAGCAGTTCCAATACAAAGAAATTATGTCGAAAGCGTTAAATTTCCCGAAAGAGCCTTGTCCGGGGCGGGGCGGGACAGTATAATAATGTCTGCTGAATCAACCGGCATTGCTCCGAACGCATGCGAATGGGGGCGTACGGAAATCTGAGGAAGCAAGAGGCGTGAGCATGAAAAAAAACGAGCGCAAGCCCACTGTGCCCGAACAGCCACGGCCCCGGCAGGAGGTGCCACGGGTCACACCGGACCCCACCCAGGGCCTGACCATGGAGCAGGTGCAGCTGCGCCACCGGGCGGGCTGGGCCAATACCGCGGTGGAATCCCCCACCAAGAGCGTGGGGCAGATCGTCCGGGAGAATGTGTGCACCTTCTTTAACTTCATCTTCATCGTTCTGGCGGCCCTGCTGATCGCGGTGGGCTCCTTTGACGATATGCTGTTTCTGCTGATCGCCGCGGCCAATACCGGCATCGGCATCATCCAGCAGCTGCGCAGCAAGCAGACCATCGACAAGCTCAACCTGCTCTCCGCGCCCCGGGCCAAGGTGGTGCGGGAGGGGAACCTGCTGTCCATCCCCGCCGCCCAGCTGGTGCGGGACGACGTGGCGGAGTTTTCCGCCGGGGACCAGATCCCCGCCGACGCCACCGTCCTGGCCGGACAGGTGCAGGTGAACGAGGCCCTGATCACCGGCGAGGCCGACGCCATTACCAAAAAGCCCGGGGAGGGGCTGCTGTCCGGCTCTTTCATCGTCTCGGGGAAATGCCGGGCGCGGCTGGACCAGGTGGGGGCGGACTCGTATGCGGCACGGCTCACCCTGGAGGCCAAAAAGAATGTTACCGCCGGCAAAAGCGAGATGATGGCCTCTCTGGACAAGCTCATCCGCTTCATCGGCATCGTGCTGGTCCCACTGGGGGTGGCCCTGTTCATCAAGGAGTATTATTTCCTGGAGCTGGGGGCGAAGCAGGCCGTGGTGTCCACGGTGGCCGCCCTCATCGGCATGATCCCGGAGGGGTTGTACCTGCTGACCAGCGTGGCCCTGGCGGTGAGCGTCGTACGTCTGGCCCGGGGTAAGGTGCTCGCCCAGGATATGAGCTGCATCGAGACGCTGGCCCGGGTGGACGTTCTGTGCGTGGATAAGACCGGTACCATCACCGAACCCCATATGGAGGTGGGGGAGACGGTGCTGCTGAACGAGGAGCGCTGGTCCGGCGAGGCGGTCACTGAGGTGCTCAATGCCTTCTATCGGGCGGTGGATGCGGACAACGACACCGCCAAAGCCATGCGGAACAAGTTTCACGGCGTGTCCGTATGGCATGCCTCCCATACAATTCCCTTTACCTCCGCCACCAAGTGGAGCGGGGCGGTCTTCCCGGGACACGGCGCCTACCTGGTGGGCGCGCCGGAGTTCGTGCTGGGCGCGCGCTACGCTGAGGTGAAGGAGCAGGTGGAGCCCTGGTCCGCCAAGGGCTACCGGGTGCTGCTGGTGGCGGAATACGATGGCGTGCCCGAGCAGCGGGGCCTGTCTCCCCAGCGGGTGAGCCCTATGGCCCTGGTGCTGCTGTCCAACCGGGTGCGCGCCGCCGCGCCCAAGACGTTTCAGTATTTTGCCGAACAGGGCGTCCATGTGAAGGTCATCTCGGGGGATAACCCGATCACGGTCTCCGAGGTGGCCCGTCAGGCGGGAATCCCGGGAGCGGAGCACTACGTGGACGCGGCTGCCCTGAAAAGCGACGGCGACCTGGAGCGGGCGGCGGTGAAGTACACCGTCTTCGGCCGGGTGACCCCGGGGCAGAAGCGCAAGCTGGTACGCGCCCTCCAGAAGGCAGGCCACACCGTGGCCATGACCGGCGACGGCGTCAACGACGTGCTGGCCCTCAAGGATGCCGACTGCGGCATCGCCCTGGCCTCCGGCGCGGAGGCCGCCTGTCACGCGGCCCAGCTGGTGCTGCTCAACTCCGACTTCTCAGCCATGCCGAAGGTCGTGGCCGAGGGGCGGCGGGTCATCAACAATATCCAGCGGGCGGCCGCCCTGTTCCTGGTGAAGAATATTTTCTCGTTCTGCCTGTCCATCATCTCCCTGTTTGCCTCCTTCCCCTATCCGGTCACCCCGCTTCAGCTCTCCCTTATGAGCGCCCTGACCATCGGCGTGCCCTCCTTCTTCCTGGCGCTGGAGCCCAACCACAGCCTGGTGAAGGGACGGTTCTTGGGAAATGTGTTTCGGGCGGCGCTGCCCGGCGGGCTCACCGACCTGCTGGTGATCCTGGGCCTGGAGCTTTTCTACTGGGCATTCGCGTTCACCACCGAAGAGCTGTCTACCATGGCGGCCATCCTGCTGCTGTTTATCGGCCTTCTGGTGCTCTACCAGGTGTGCAAGCCCTTCGACTGGAAGCGCCGGGTGGTATGGGGCGCCATGGCGGGCTCTTCCGCCGTGGCGGTACTGGGGTTTGGCAGCAGCTTTGGGTTGTCCCCGCTGAATATACAGACCCTGCTGATCCTGCTGGTTTTTCTGGGCCTATCCTATTCGGTGCTGCGCTTTATGCTGGGCTTCTTCCAGAACGGAGACGCCCTCGTCAACGCAGTAAAAAACCGGGGCGGAAAACGAAATTAAGACGCGACAGCGCCCTCCGGCTCAAGGCCGGAGGGCGCTGTTCTGCGGGTAAAAAGGAGAGCCGGGCACGTTTTGATTTGCATCAGGGACGGCGGACGCTCAGGTTCAGCAACAGCGCCGCCAGGGCCAGCACCAGAAGCAGGAGGAAGGGGGCCACATAGCCGCCGGTGCTGCCCAGCAGGACGCTGGCGGCGGTGGCCATAAAGGAAGCGCCCATCAGATTGAAGTTCATAATCGAAAAATTGACGGGAAAATGCTTCGTACCATAAAAGGCGGACGTGAACGCGGAGGAGATGGTG